>JAKAIH010000183.1:1592-6035 GCA_021825225.1 Pseudomonadota bacterium | reverse complement strand
TTTGCTCTGCGCTGCAGTTCGATCAAGGCGCTCGCCGATTACATCCGCAATTGCACCGAGCCGCCCGACATATCGGTTGTAATGCAGGGCATCCAGCAGCTGCTCGACGACTCGATCGGCGCGGAGCCCTTCAAAATCAGGAGCAAAGGTTCAGGAAGCTACGGCATCGACCTGTCCAAGATCGACTTCGCCGCGCTGGCCAAACGTTTCGAGAAGAAGAAACCGACCAGCAGCGATCTCGAACGCTTGAAGGCCGCGGTGAAGGCGCAACTGGAGCGCATGCTGCGCCTGAACCGCACGCGGGCCGACTACCTGGAGAAATTCGAAACGCTGATCGAGGCCTACAACAGCGGCAGCCGCAACATCGAGGAAATCTTCAAGGACCTGCTCACGCTGACGCAGACTCTGACCGAAGAACAAGATCGCCACCTGCGCGAGAACCTGAGCGAAGAGGAACTCACCGTCTTCGACATTCTCACCCGCCCCGGCCCCGAGCTCAGCGCCGAAGAGCGCGACGAGGTGAAGAAGGTCGCGCACCAATTGCTCGAGCGCCTGCATGCGCTGCTGGTGCTCGATTGGCGCAAACGCTCATCGGCGCGCGCCCAGATTCGTCTCGCGATCGAGGATACCCTGGACGACGGCCTGCCGCGCACCTATACGAAAGAACTCTACGACACCAAGTGCGAAGTGCTGTTCGAGCATGTCTATGAGAGCTACCAGGGCGACGGCCAGAGCGTATACGCCGAGGCCCGATAGGCCCGGCTGACTCAGCTTGCGGGAACGACCGCAGTCGCTTCGAGCTCGATCTTGCCCGGGCTGTCGAGCAGGTCGGAGACGAAGATCATGCTCATGCAGGGATAATGCCGCCCCATCAGCCGCTTCCAGATCGCGCCGAGCTGCGGTCGCGCGGCGAGATAGCCCGGCTTGTCGCAGCAGAACGCGGTGATGCGGCAGATGTGTTCGGGCCGCCCTCCCGCCTCGGCCAGCACCGCGAGCACGTTCTGCAATGCCTGGTCGAATTGCGGCGCAAGTTCGGTGGAGTGGAACTTCTGCTGCGCATCCCAGCCCACCTGGCCGGCGATGAACACGATGCGTCCCGGCGCCACGGCGATGCCGTTGGCATAGCCTATCGGCGGCGCCCAGGCCTGCGGCAATAACACGTCCATCGCGCTCAATCCGACAGCACCGGCGGATCCGGGTCGGCCTGCCAGTTGGCATCCGGCTTGGGCGTGCGCTTGAGCCATTCCTCGATCAGGCGCACGTGCTCGGCCTCCTCCTCCTCCATTTCCAGCGCCCCCTGGCGCACGCCGACATCCTTCGTCGCCTTGGCCAGATGCGCGAAGAAATCGCGCGCGCGCTTTTCGTTATGCAGCGCGATCTGCAGCGCATGATAGGGCTGCATCAGGTAATGCAATTCGGTCGGGTCCGCGGTCTCGGGGCCTTCGGCGCCCTCCCAGCGCACGTCGGCGGCGGTGGCCGGCGACTGCTTCCAGCCCATCTGTTCCATGATCTGGTCGGCGTGGCGCTGCTCGATGCGCGACAGCTTGCGGAACAGCTCCGCCACTTCGCGGTTGTTGTGCACTTCCATCGAATCGGCGAATTCGGCATAGCGCTCGGCCGCTTCCGCTTCCATCGCATAGGCGTGCGCCATGAATTCCGCTGCGCTCTTCACGACCGCCTTCGCTGCGGTCTTGCCTGCGGCCTTGGCCGCAACGCGCTTCGGCGCAGCCGTGCGCTTCGCTTTCACCGCGGTTTTTTTCGCGGCCGGCTTGGCGCGCGTCTTGCCGCTCGACTTGCTCACTTTCTTGCTGCTTTTCTTAGTGCTCATAGTGCGAACTCCGCTTCGAGGTCGGATGGATGTTTCTTCCCTTTGCCGATCGGCGGCTGGTAAGGCTTGCGATCGCCCTTGAACAATACGCCGATATTCATGCCGTCGTCGCTCATGAGTCGCCGCGCCGCGCGCGCCGCATCTTCGGTGGGCGTGACCGGGGCCGGCCGCACCATCTGCTTCCACTCGCGCTGCTCCGGACGGAAGGTCACGCAAGGGCTGAGGATCTCCACGAAGGAGAATCCGGGCGTGCGCATCGCCTCGGCGATGATCTCGGCCGTGCCGTTGGGGTCGCCTGCGAACGCGCGCGCGACGAAATTGGCGCCTGCGGCGAGCGCGATCACCAGCGGATTGAAAGTGCGCAGGCCGGTGCCGCCCGGCGAAAGCTTCGAATCCCAGTCGGGCTCGGTGGTGGGCGAAGGCTGGCCCTTGGTCATGCCGTACACGTGGTTGTCCATGACGACATAGGTCAGGTCGACGTTGCGCCGGCAGGCGTGCAGGAAATGATTGCCGCCGATGGAGTAGCCGTCGCCGTCGCCGCTCGCGACCACCACGGTAAGGTCCGGGCGCGCGAGCTTCAGCCCGGCGGCCGCGGCGAGCGAGCGTCCGTGCACGCCGTGAAAACCGTAGCAGTTGGTGTACGCGGGGATGCGCGAGGAGCAGCCTATGCCCGATACCACGGCGACGTTCTCCGGCCGCAGATTGAGCTTGGCAAACGCCTTGGTGAACGAGGACAGCACCGAATAGTCGCCGCAGCCGGGACACCAGATGGGCTTGTAATCGGACTTGAACGCCTGCGCCGTGAGCGGCGCGGCAGCGGCAACGGTATTCATGAGCGGCTCCATTCGGTGATTTGCTGGTGGATTTCGTCCGGGCGCATCGGCAGCGGCCCGGGATGGCGGAAGCTCCTGACCTCGCCCGGCAGATCGTATTCCGCGCGCAGGTAGCGGTACAGCTGCCCGGTATGGTTCTGTTCCACGACCAGCACCCGCTTCGCGCCGGCGAGCGCCTTGGCCAGGCGCTCTGGCTGCACCGGACTCAACAGGCGCAGCGACACGAGCCGCGCCTTGATGCCCTCGGCCGCCGCGCGCGCCAGCGCTTCGCGCGCCGCGCCGGTGCAGGAGCCGAAAGTGACGACAGCGAGTTCACCCTCGCCTTCGAGTTCGGCCCAGCGCTCGCCGTAATCGAATTGCGCCAGTTTCTTGGCGCGCTTGTCCAGCTGCCTGATGTGGTCGCCCGACTGGCTCGAAGGCAGGCCGCGCTCGTTGTGCTCCAGCCCGTCGGCCGTGTAGGCGGTGCCCGGCGTGCCCGGAACAGCCATGGGCGAGATGCCCGAGTCGGTGATGGCGTAGCGTTTGTAGCCTTCCGCCCCGGCGTTCGCCTTGAGGCGGTCACCGACCAAGCCGATGTCGGCGGGCGGGTCCACCACGGCGCGTGTCTGGCCGAAGTACTGGTCGGAGAGCACGATCGCCGGAGACTGCAGCGCCTCCGCCAGATGCACCGCCCACTGCGTGGCGCTGACGCAATCGGCGATCGAGTTCGGCGCCACCACCAGGCGCGGCGCATCGCCATGCAATCCGTAGAGCGCGATGCTCACATCGCTTTGCTCGCTTTTCGCCGGGATGCCGGTCGAAGGTCCGCCGCGCATCACGTCGACCACCACGATCGGCACTTCGGCGGCGACCGCGAGGCCGATCGCCTCGGTCATCAGCGACAGCCCCGGTCCTGCAGTGGCGGTAAGCGCAGGCACGCCGCCATAGGAGGCGCCCACGATCATGTTGACCGAAGCCAGTTCATCCTCGGCCTGCACCAGGGTGCCGCCGACTTTGGGCAGCGCAGGCGCCAGCCATTCCAGCACTTCGGTCGCGGGCGTGATCGGATAGGCGGCGCAGAAACGCACCCCACCGCGCACCGCGCCGAAGCCCGCTGCCTGATTGCCGGTGATCAGCCAGCGCGCGTCCTTGCCCGCCTTGTGCGCGGCCTGTCCCGCGAGGCGCGCCATTGCCGGCACGCTCGAAGCCGCGGCATAACCTGCTTCCGCGGCAGCGAGGTTGGCGGCCATTTTCTCGCCACCGCCTTTCTTCAGCGACTTCTGCAATACGGCTTTGACCGAATCCGCGGGCAGCCCCGCCAGGCCGGCGGCGAGACCCAGCGCGATCATATTGGGCCAGCTCCCGGGAAGCGCCTTTGCCATCTGCTTGAATGCGAGCGGCACGTAGCTGGCGCCGCGCGCGGAGAACACCTCGGGCGGTTCGCCCTGATCGGGATCGCCCAGCATCACGCTCGAAGCGTCGAGCGGAATCTCGTCGGCGAAGCGGTGAATGTTCTGCCAGTCGATGCCGATCAGGACGTCGAAGCGATCGTCCAGGCATTCGACCGGCGCATGCGAAAAGCGCAGCAGGGCCGCGGCCTCGCCGCCGCGGATCTGCGGTCCGCTCGAGCGCACCATCAGGCCATACCAGCCGGCCTGGGCGGCGACTTCGAGCAGCAGATTGCCTGCTGTCATCACGCCGGCGCCGCCGCTGCCCGTGATCGCTATCGAAATACTATCCTTGGTTTTCTCTCTGGGTTTTGACACGGTATGACCTCCGTCTTGCCGGGCAGTTAGCAGGCTG
>JAKAIH010000183.1:0-1582 GCA_021825225.1 Pseudomonadota bacterium | reverse complement strand
GAAATTCAACAGCCTGTTAGGGCGTTAGTTGCGATGTTGCACCATCCGTTTCATTTTGGGCTTGACTCTAAATACGCATTCTAGTACCATAATACGTAAATAAGCATCAAAAAGTCAAGCCTTCTGTGAATTACCGGTACAAACTGCTGCGGCAGGCCCAATTGGAGGGATAAGCATGAGTACAGTCGCACACCGCTGGATGATGACGGCACCCAAGACCACGATGGTGGAATCGGCATTCGACCCCTTCCCCCCTCAGCCCGCAGAAGTGGTAATCGAAATCGCCGGCTGCGGCGTCTGCCACACCGACCTGGGCTATTTCTACGACGGCGTGCGCACTAATCACGCACTCCCGCTCACCCTGGGCCACGAGATCAGCGGCCGCGTGGTCGCCGCCGGCAGCGGCGCCGAGAGCTGGCTCGGAAAATCCGTGATCGTGCCCGCGGTCATCCCCTGCGGCGAATGCGACCTGTGCAAGCGCGGCCGCGCCGCCATCTGCCGCTCGCAAAAAATGCCCGGCAACGACATCCAGGGCGGCTTCGCCACGCACATCGCCGTTCCCGCGCGCGGCCTGTGCCCGGTCGACGAAAAGCGCCTGGCCGCGATCGGCATGGATCTGTCCGAAGTATCGGTCGTGGCCGATGCGGTCACCACGCCTTACCAGGCCGTGCACCGCGCCGGCGTCACCCCGGGCAGCCTCGCGATCGTCATCGGCGCCGGCGGCGTCGGCGGCTATTGCGTGCAGGTGGCCAATGCCTTCGGCGCGAAGGTCGTCGCCATCGATGTCGATCCGGCCAAGCTTGCCGCAATCTCGCAGTACGGTGCCGCACTCACGCTGAACCCGAAGGAACTCGATCCCAAGGCGCTGAAGGGCGCGATCTCCAAGTTCGCCAAGGACAACGGCCTGCGCGCGACCGAGTGGTTCATTTTCGAATGCTCCGGCAGCGCCGCCGGCCAGCTGACGGCCTACGGCCTGCTGGTGCACGGCGCCACGCTCGCCGTGGTCGGCTTCACCATGGACAAGGTCGAGATCCGGCTTTCCAACCTGATGGCCTTCGATGCGCGCGCCATCGGCAACTGGGGCTGCACGCCCGAGCACTATCCGGCCGCGCTGGAACTGGTGCTCGCGGGCAAGGTCAGAGTGAAACCGTTTGTCGAAGTGCACCCGCTGGCCGACATCAACCGCGTATTCGAGGCAACGCACCAGCGCGAGATCAAGCGCCGTGCGGTCCTGGTTCCGTCACTTTAAGGCAAGGAGATTCGTTCATGAGCACTGCGGCAACGAGAGAATTCAAGAATCACGAACTCGACGAGGACTTTGCGCGCCCGGGCGTACGCTACGAAAAGCGCCCCGCCAAAACACCCGACGGCAAGGAAGTGGCCGGCCTGTACAACGCCTGGATCACGCTCGACAACCCGGGCCAGTTCAATTCCTACACCACCGACATGGTGAAGGGCGTGATCCTCGCGTTCCGCGCGGCATCGAATGCGCGCGACGTGAATTGCGTGGTGTTCACCGGCGCCGGCGACAAGGCCTTCTGCACCGGCGGCAACACCAAGGAATACGCCGAGTATTACGCCG
>JAKAIH010000182.1 GCA_021825225.1 Pseudomonadota bacterium | reverse complement strand
CCGGCGAGATAGGCCTCGCGACCGGCCTCGACCGCTTTTTTCATCGCCTGCGCCATGAGCACCGGATTCTTCGCGCCTGCAATTGCAGTATTCATGAGCACGCCGTCGCAGCCCAGTTCCATCGCGATCGCCGCGTCGGAGGCGGTGCCCACGCCGGCGTCGACGATCACCGGCACCTTGGCGTTCTCCAGGATCAGCTGCAGGTTCCAGGGATTGAGTATGCCCATGCCGGAGCCGATGAGCGAGGCGAGCGGCATCACCGCGACACAGCCGATTTCCTCCAGGCGCTTGGCCAGGATGGGATCGTCGCTGCAGTACACCATCACCTTGAAGCCCTCCTTGACCAGGGTTTCGGCGGCCTTGAGCGTTTCCATCATGTTCGGAAACAGGCTCTTCGGATCGCCCAGCACTTCGAGCTTCACCAGCTCGTGGCCGTCGAGCAGTTCGCGCGCGAGGCGCAGCGTGCGTACTGCGTCATCCGCGGTGTAGCAGCCGGCGGTATTGGGCAGGTAGGTGTATTTGGACGGCGGCAGCGCATCGAGCAGCGAAGGCTCGCCCGCATTCTGGCCGATGTTGGTGCGGCGGATCGCCACGGTGACGATCTGCGCCCCGCTCGCCTCGACCGCGCGCCGCGTCTCGTCGAAGTCCTTGTACTTGCCGGTGCCTATGAGCAGGCGCGAGGCATATGCCTTGCCTGCAATAATCAGTGAGTCCATAAGATTCCTATGCGGTTTCAGCGACGCTCAGGTGCGCGTCGCAGGAGACGGGGAAATTGACCGAATTCGCGATGAAGCATTGCTCGTGTGCCATTTCGTGCAGCGCTTGCGCCTTCGCCGGATCGCTGCCTGCGGCGATCACCACCTGCGGACGCAGGCTGACTGCGGTGAAACGCATCTTGCCCTCATGCATTTGCATCGTGCCGCTGGCCTCGTCGGTGTAGGCGAGAACGCGCACGCCGGCGCGCGCCGCCTCCGCGAGATAGCTGAGCATATGGCAGGCGCAAAGCGACATCACCAGCAGGTCTTCGGGATTGTGGCGCGAAGCGTCGCCGCGAAATGCCTGGTCGGCCGAACCGACAAGCGGCGGCTTGCCCGGAACCTCGATCAGGTGCTCGCGCGAATAGCTCTCGTATGCGCGGGTGTCGCCCCTGGCTGCGCCGGTCCAGCTCAGTCTGGCATTGAAGTGATGAACGTGGCGGGCCATGCTCAACCGCCTCCGACCGCGACTACGATCTCCAACCGGTCGCCGTTCGCAAGCGCCGTCTGCGCGAACCGGCTGCGCGGAACGATCTCGCCATTGCGCTCCACCGCCACGCGCTTGCCCGCAAGCTGCAGGCGCTCGAGCAGGGCGGCGACATCGGTATCGGAATCGAAGCGCTGTGCGGCGCCATTAACCTGAACTTCGATCACTCGTCGGACCTCTGTGAGCGGGCGGATTCCGTGGGGGGCTGGACTGCCAAGCAAACCATGTCGTCTCCCCTGGCCGTCACACCGCGCCGGAGAACCGCAGCAAAGAAAGCGTGATTTTACGACAGTTCCAGGTCCCGGTCATCCTCGGATCTCGCCACCGGCGTCCAAGCCGCTATTGCGTCAGACCGCAGGTGAGCGCCCGCTTCGCAGTGCGAGCATCAGCAGGGCGGCCAGGGCGAACCCCGCGCCAGCGTCAAAGGTGACAGCAGGGCCGAGCCGGTCCCAAAGCAGGCCCGCGAGCACGCTCGCGGCGAGCATTGCGACTCCGCTCGCGAGATTGAAAAAACCGAACGCAGTACCGCGCAGCTGCACCGGTGCCGCATTGGCGACCATGGTGGCCAAGAGGCCCTGGGTCATGCCCAGATGCAAACCCCACAGTGCAACCCCCAAGCCGACCGTGGCCAGTCCCTGCGCATGCGCCAAAATCAGGTCGGCGACGATCAGCGTCACCAGCCCCGCGCCGAGCAAGGCAAGGTGGCTCATGCGGTCTGCAAGTCTTCCCAAAGGATAAGCGGAGAGCGCATACACGACGTTCATCACGACGAGCACCAAGGGCGCATAGCTGTCCGGCAGTCCCTGCTGTTGCGCACGCAGGATCAGAAATGCCTCGCTGAACCGGGCCAGGGTGAACACACCGCCCACCGCGACCACGAACCAGTAGGCGCCGCCCATTTCGACCAGGGTTTTCCATTGAATCGCTGCGGCCGGCTTGCGCAGCGCGGCGCCCGCGCCGGGCTCCTTCACGCCGAATACCAACAGCAGAACGGCGATAACGCCCGGAATCACCGCATACCAGAATACGGTTCTGAAATCCCCAGCCCAGTACAGCATCAGCACCACGCCGAGCAGCGGACCGAGAAAGCCGCCTACCGTGTCCAGCGACTGGCGCAGCCCATAGGCCGCGCCACGTATCTCCGGCGGCGCCAGATCGGCCACCAGCGCGTCGCGCGGAGCACCGCGTATGCCCTTGCCGATGCGATCCATGAAGCGCGCGGCGAACACCCAGTGCACCGTCAGCGCAAGCGGAAACAGGGGTTTGGATATGGCTCCCAGGCCGTAACCTATGACGGCCAGAAATTTTCTTTTCCCTATGTAGTCGCTGAGCACTCCCGAGAAAACCTTGACGATCAGGGCGGTCGCTTCGGCAATGCCCTCGACCACACCCACGGCAAGGGCGGTCGCACCCAGGCTCGACACCATGAATACCGGCAGCAGTCCGTGTATGAGCTCGGACGAGACGTCCATGAACAGGCTCACGAAGCCGAGCATCCAGACGCCGCGCGGTATGGCAATGGACGTTTTCACAGGATGTCTGACTTCAGCCAAGGTTGGCTATCGTACTGGAAGTTCCACCCGGCGGGCACCGCAAGCGCGGCGCGCTAGCGGCCGAAGCGCTTCACCACGGTCATGAGCTCGTCGATCGCCGCGTCGCCATTGCCGGAGCGGATCGCCGAGCGCACGCAGCCTTTGGTGTGGCTCTCCAGCAGCTGGAGGGCGAGCGCGTCCAGTGCGGACTGGATCGCCGAAATCTGCGTCAGCACGTCCACGCAGTAGCGATCCTCTTCGACCATCTTCGCTACACCCCTGGTTTGCCCCTCGATCCGGTTCAGGCGCTTGAGCAGGGCCGCCTTGTTGGGCTGTACCACCGAGTGATCGGCGTGATGCTCGCACTCCCCTTGATCAGGGTGCGACTTCAAATCCGGCCTCCTCGACGCTGCGCTTGAGCTGGTCGAGCCCCACCTTGCCGGGATCGTAGTCCACCACTGCGCTGCGTTGTTCCAGGGACACTTCGGCTTTTGCCACGCCGTCGAGCGCTTTCAAAACATTGGTTACGCTGCGCACGCAACCACCGCAGGTCATTCCGGAAATCCCCAAAGTCACTGTTTGCATCGAAGTCTCCTTTCGTTTTCAGGATTGAACAAAAATTAAGGCGCTTAGCGGCGCCTCCAGCGTTTCAGCAGCAAGGAGTTGCTGACCACGGATACCGACGACATCGCCATCGCCGCGCCGGCGATCACCGGATTCAGCATTCCGGCCGCGGCGAGCGGAATGCCGAGCACGTTGTAGATGAAGGCGAAGAACAGGTTCTGCCGGATCTTGCGCAGAGTGGCACGCGACAGGCTGATGGCGTCTGCGACCGAGAGCAGGTCGCTGCGCATGAGCGCGATGTCGGCCGCCTCGATTGCGACATCCGAACCCGCCCCAATGGCGAAGCTCACGTCGGCCGCAGCCAGCGCCGGCGCATCGTTGACCCCGTCGCCGACCATCCCGACGACCTGTCCTTCTGACTTGAATTCGGCCACCGCGGCCGCTTTCTCCCCTGGCAGAACCTGCGCTCTGTAGCTGCTGACACCGGCAGCAGCAGCGATCGCCTTCGCCGTCGCATCATTGTCGCCGGTCAGCATCACCACGGTTATCCCCATGCCTTTCAATTTGGCGACGGCCTCGCGCGAGCTTGCGCGCAGCTTGTCGGCGATCGCGAGATAACCGAGGACGCGCCCCGCCCCGCCGACCGCGATCACGGTCTTGCCCTGCTCGACCAGCGGCGCGATCGCTTCGGTGTCGATGGCGTACCCGGACTCGCGCAGAAACGCCGGAGCGCCCAGCAGCAGCGTCTGCTCCGCGCCCAGCACGGGAAGGTCGAGTACTGCGCGCACGCCCTTGCCGGTGACGGAATGGAAATCGCGCACCGGGATCAGCTTCGCATCGATTTGTTTCGCATGTTCGAGGACGGCGTGCGCCAGCGGGTGGGTCGAACCGGATTCCAGGCTCGCCGCCGCGGCGACCAGATCGCGCTCGGAGACGCCCGCCGCTGGAACCACATCCGTCACCACCGGCTTGCCTTCGGTCAGAGTCCCGGTCTTGTCTACAATCAGCGTGCGGATATTTTCCGCCCGCTCCAGCGCCACTGCGTTCTTGACCAGTACTCCGACCTGCGCGCCGCGCCCGGTGCCAACCATGATAGCCGTCGGCGTCGCCAGGCCCAGCGCGCAGGGGCAGGCGATGACCAGCACCGCGACCGCATTCACCAGCGCCGGCGCGAATTCTCCGCCCAAGCTCCACCAGAGCGCAAAGGTGAGCGCGCTGATCGCGACCACCGCCGGAACGAACACACCGGCGACCCGGTCGGCCAGTCGCTGGATCGGCGCCTTCGTACCCTGCGCCTCGCGCACCAGACGGATGATGCCGGCCAGCATGGTCGCCGCGCCCACGCCCTCGGCGCGGCAGCGCAACAGGCCCTGCTGATTGAGGGTGCCCGCATACACCTTGTCGCCCGCGCGTTTGTAGACCGGCAAGCTCTCGCCGGTGAGCATGCTCTCGTCGACGCCGGATTCCCCGGTTGCAACCAAGCCGTCGACGGGGATGCTCTCTCCGGAGCGCACGACGAATACATCGCCGCTGCGCATGCTCGCAACCGGCACCTCGATCAGCGCGCCGTCGCGCTCCACACGGGCGGTCTTGGGCTGCAGGCGGATGAGCGCCTCGATCGCGGCAGAGGTTCTGAGCTTGGCCCGCGCTTCGAGCAGCTTGCCCATGAGGACCAGCGTAATGATCACCGCGCTCGCTTCAAAATAGACGTGCTGATGATGCAGCCCTGCAAGCGTGACGACGGCGGACAGCCCATAGGCCGTGCTCGTGCCCAGCGCCACCAGCACGTCCATGTTGGCGCCGCCGCCGCGCAACGCATTCCAGCCGCCGACGTAAAAGCGCCGGCCGATCCAGAACTGCACCGGCGTGGCCAGCGCGAGCTGCAGCCAGCGCGGCAGCAGTTCGGCGTGACCCGGACTGAACATGGAAAGCATCCCCGCCAACAACGGCAGACTGAGCGCGACAGAAATCCAGAACAAGCGCAACTCAGCGCGGAAGACTTCAGCGCGACGCGCCTTCTCCTCCGCCGCGTTCGCCTCGACGCGCTCGTTCGCTTCGTAGCCTGCCTTGCGGATCGCCGCGAGCAGCTGCTCGGGGGTGGCCAGGCCGGGCACGTAGCGCACCCGGGCAGATTCGCTGGCGAAATTGACCGTCGCTTCGACGCCCTCGATTCTGTTCAGGGCCTTTTCGATGCGCGCGGCGCAGGCGACGCAGGTCATGCCGTAAACCTGGAACTCGGCCACCTGCACCGACACCGAGTAGCCGCTGCGCCGGATCGCTTCGACCACGGCGGCGGGCGAGCTGCGCTCGGGCTCCAGCGTCACGCGCGCGGATTCGGCCGCGAAGTTCACGTTCGCAACGACACCAGGCAGCTTGTTCAGGCTCTTTTCGATGCGCGCCGCACAGGCGGCGCAGGTCATGCCTTCGAGCGGCAGGTCTAGGCGTAGTGCTGAGGATGATTCCATGGCGCGACTCGTTGAACGAGGAAAATACGAAAATATCATATACCCTATATGGGTATCTGTCAAATACCCATCTGGGGTATTCATACGCCGGGAGCGGCGTCGCCGGCCGCCGGTGCTGCGCCGGGATGAAAATTGGATGCCGCAGAGCGGCGTTAGCGCCGCGGCTACTGGACCGACTGCGGGACCAACCGCCATCGGCGCAAGTGCAAGGCCATGGACCTTTTCCCGGGCGGACGGGTCCAACCACCGGG
>JAKAIH010000181.1 GCA_021825225.1 Pseudomonadota bacterium | reverse complement strand
ACACCCGGCAGCGCGGCATTGTCCAGATTGGCGCCCATGAAGGCCTGCACGACGAAGCGGGCGGCCGAGGGAAAGCCCGGCGTGTGGTCATTCCCAACAAGATCGTTGTCTATGGTCTTGGGTATGTGTATGCAGCGCAGCGGATAGTCCGCGCGCCGCGCTTCTTCGCTGACGATGCGCACCGTGTCCGAGGAATCGTTGCCGCCGATGTAGAAGAAGTAGCCGATGCCATGCGCCTTCAGCACCTTGAAGATTTCCTGGCAGTAGTGCAGATCGGGCTTGTCGCGCGTGGAGCCCAGCGCGGACGAGGGCGTGTCTGCCACCATCTCGATGTTGTGGCTGGTTTCCTGCGTGAGGTCGAGGAACTCCTCGTTGACGATCCCGGAGACACCATGATAGGCGCCGTACACCAGTTCGACGTTGCGAAACTTGCGCGCTTCCAGGACCACGCCTGCCATCGACTGGTTGATGACGGCGGTCGGCCCGCCTCCCTGAGCGACTAATACCTTCCCGTACGGCATGATCTGGCGGCTCCCTTTGCTTGGCAGGATTTATCGATGACCGGGGACGCGCACGACTCGGTTTTCCTGATCTCGTGCGAAAAGGCGGCAGGCCTGCCACCGCCCGCCGGCCGGCCGTCATTATATTCGCCCAGCTGCATGCCCGTCTTGCGCAGATCCGCGCACGCTCGGTGCCGGCGCATGCCCGCGATCAAAAGAGCCGGAAAACACGAAAGAAAGAGGCTCGAATTCAAAAATTTGCGCCAACCGGGCCTATTCTTGGGCGGGCGCGGCCTGTTACAATTCGGGGTTTTCAAAAAACTGACGGTCCGACTTTCACGGCCGGCCTTTCTCGGGGAGAAGCTTTATGAATGCAGGACTCTGGTTTGCACTGGCGTGCGGCGTGTTCGCGCTGCTCTACGGCGGCTGGTCGATCAAATGGATACTGGCGCAGCCCGCGGGCAACGAGCGCATGCGCGCAATTGCCGCCGCGATTCAGGAGGGCGCATCGGCCTACCTGAACAAGCAGTACACCACCATCGCCGTGGTCGGCGTAATCCTGGCCGTGCTCATAGGAATTTTCCTCGGAGCAGCGACGGCCACCGGATTCGTCCTCGGCGCAGTGCTCTCCGGCGCCACCGGCTTCATCGGCATGAACGTGTCGGTGCGCGCCAATGTGCGCACCGCCGAAGCGGCGCGCACCGGCCTGAATGAAGCGCTCACCGTCGCCTTCCGTGGCGGCGCGATCACCGGTTTGCTGGTGGTCGGCCTGGGCCTGCTCGGAGTGACCGGCTTCTATGTCTTTCTTACCGCCAACGCGGCCGGCAACGGCCTGGCGCTGAGCGACGTGATCAAGCCGCTGATCGGCTTCGGCTTCGGCGGCTCGCTGATCTCCATCTTCGCGCGACTTGGCGGCGGCATATTCACCAAGGGTGCCGACGTCGGCGCCGACCTGGTGGGCAAGGTCGAGGTCGGCATCCCCGAGGACGACCCGCGCAATCCGGCAGTGATCGCGGACAACGTGGGCGACAACGTCGGCGACTGCGCCGGCATGGCGGCCGACCTGTTCGAAACCTACGCCGTGACCATCATCGCCACCATGCTGCTGGGCGCGCTGACGATCAAGACGACCTCCCACAACGCCGTGATCTACCCGCTGGTGCTCGGCGGCTTCTCCATCATCGCCTCGGTCATAGGCTGCATGTTCGTGAAAGCCACCCCGGGCAAGAAGATCATGAACGCCCTGTACCGCGGGCTGATCGTTGCCGGCGTGCTGGCGCTGATCGCCTTCTATCCGCTCACCGACTGGATGATGGGCGACATCGTGAAGACCGCGACCTTCGACGTCGGCGGCGTAGCGAAGAACATCACTGTGCTCGACCTCTACGGCAGCGCCGTGATCGGCCTGGTGCTGACCGCGCTGATGGTGATTATCACCGAGTATTACACCGCGACCGAGTACGCTCCGGTGCGCCACATCGCGCAAGCCTCGACCACCGGCCACGGCACCAACATCATCGCCGGCCTGGGCGTGTCGATGCGCGCCACAGCGCTGCCGGTGCTGGCGGTGTGCGCGTCGATCTATCTCGCTTACCACTGGGCCGGCCTGTACGGCATCGCGATTGCGGCAACCTCGATGCTGTCCATGACCGGCATCATCGTCGCGCTGGACGCCTACGGCCCGATCACCGACAACGCCGGCGGCATCGCCGAAATGAGCGAGCTGCCCGACTCGGTGCGTGCCATCACCGATCCGCTGGACGCGGTGGGCAACACCACCAAGGCGGTGACCAAAGGCTATGCCATCGGCTCGGCCGGCCTCGCCGCACTCGTGCTGTTTGCCGACTACACCCACGCGCTGGACGCCGCCGGCAAGCACGTGAGCTTCGATTTGTCGAACCACATGGTGATCATCGGCCTGTTCATCGGCGGTTTGATTCCCTACCTCTTCGGCGCCATGGCGATGGAGGCGGTGGGACGTGCCGCCGGTTCCGTGGTGGTGGAAGTGCGGCGCCAGTTCAAGGAAATCCCGGGCATCATGGAAGGCACGGCGAAGCCCGATTACTCCAAGGCGGTGGGCATGCTCACCACAGCCGCGATCAAGGAAATGATGGTGCCGTCGCTGTTGCCGGTGCTGGTGCCTATCATTGTCGGCGTGGTGCTCGGCCCGCAGGCCCTGGGCGGCGTGCTCATGGGCTCCATCGTCACCGGCCTGTTCGTGGCGATTTCCATGACCACCGGCGGCGGCGCCTGGGACAATGCCAAGAAATACATCGAGGACGGCCACTTCGGCGGCAAAGGCTCGGATACGCACAAAGCGGCCGTGACCGGCGACACCGTGGGCGACCCGTACAAGGATACGGCCGGCCCGGCGGTGAATCCGCTGATCAAGATCATCAACATCGTGGCGCTGCTGGTGGTGCCTCTGCTGTAGCACCCCGCGATGATCTGCGCCAAAAGGGCAGCCGCAAGGCTGCCCTTTTTCGTTTCCATCCTCAGCCTCGCTGTTGCGTTTGCAGGGCCGGCCGAAGCGGGCATCGGCGCGCGCCCCGCGCCCGAGCCCGCCTCGGGCGTCAGCCACAAGCACGCGGCGGTCGCGGGACATTTCATGCTCGCGGCCGCGCACCCGCTGGCTGTGGATGCGGGCTATCAAGTATTGCGCCGCGGCGGCACAGCGATCGACGCGGCGATTGCGGTGCAGATGGTGCTCAACCTGGTCGAGCCACAGTCCTCGGGCATAGGCGGCGGCGCTTTCATCCTGCATTACTCGGCCGCGGACAAGCGCTTAGTCGCCTTTGACGGACGCGAAACCGCGCCGGCCGCGGCGCGTGCTGACCGCTTCATCGGCGCCGACGGCAAACCGCTCAAGTTCCTCGACGCGGAGGTCGGTGGAAAATCGGTCGGTGCCCCGGGCGTGCTGCGCGCGCTCGAACTTGCGCATGCGAAGTACGGCAAGCTGCCCTGGGCGGAATTGTTCCAGCCCGCGATCCGGCTCGCGACCGAAGGTTTTCCGCTGTCGCCGCGGCTGCATCGACTGCTCGCCGCCGTGCGCCTGCCCGGGCGCAATCAGGCAATGCGGCGCATGTACTACCGGGACGACGACACGCCCAAGCCCGTCGGCACGCGGCTCAGGAACCCCGCGCTTGCCGACACGCTGCGAAGAATAGCGGCCGGGGGCGCGAACGTTTTCTACGAGGGCGAAATCGCGCGCGACATCGAAAACGCGGTCAAACACGCACCCAACCCCGGCGACCTGGGCGCAAGCGATCTGGCGCACTACCAGGCGAAACAGCGCGAGCCGGTGTGCGCACCGTATCGGCAATGGAAAGTCTGCGGCATGCCGCCGCCGAGTTCAGGCGGTATCGCCGTGCTTCAGGTGCTGGGCATGCTGCAAAAACTTGCGCCGCAGCGACTGACCTCGGATCCCGTCCGCGCTGCGCACCTGATCGCCGAAACCGAGCGGCTCGCTTACGCCGATCGCGATCGTTACCTGGCCGACGCCGATTTCGTGCCGGTGCCGGTGGCGGGATTGCTCGCACCGGCGTACCTGGCCGAGCGCGCTGCGCTGGTGAGCCCCGATCATGCTTTGGGCCACGCCTTGCCCGGCACGCCGCCCGGGGCACCGCTGGCGCAACTCGCCGACGATGCGTCGCCGGAACTCCCCTCCACCAGCGACCTGTCCATCGTCGATGCCGCGGGCAACGCCGTGGCCATGACCAGCTCGATCGAGTTCGCCTTCGGCAGCCAGCAAATGGTGCGCGGCTTCCTGCTGAACAATCAGCTCACCGATTTTTCCTTCGTCGCCGAACGGGACGGAAAGCCGGTGGCCAACCGCATCCAGGCCGGCAAGCGGCCGCGCAGCGCGATGTCGCCGACCATGGTGTTCGATCGCGACGGCGCGCTTGTGCTGATGCTGGGCTCGGCCGGTGGCAGCGCCATCATCAACCACGTGGTCAAGACCCTGGTCGCCACACTCGACTGGAAGCTGGACATACAGGATGCGATCGATCTGCCCAATTTCGGCAATCGCAACGGCCCGACCGAGCTCGAACTGGGCACGGCTGCCGCAGACTGGGCCGAACCGCTGCGGGCGCTCGGCCACGAGGTGCGCCTGATCGAAATGACCAGCGGCGTGCACGCCATACAGCGGACAGTCAACGGCTGGAGCGGTGGCGCCGATCCCAGGCGCGAGGGCGTGGCCAAGGGCGATTAGGCAGGCTGCCGGATCTGCTCTTCGACGTAGCGCAGCACCTGCGCGCCCAAGTCGGGAATAAAGCAATCGAACACTTCCGGCTCAGGCATCGCGCGCAACCAAGTCAGCTGGCGCTTGGCGAGCTGACGCGTGGCGTATATGCCCCGCTCGCGCAAGGTCGCTCGGTCGTACGCACCCTCAAGATGCTCCCAGGCCTGACGGTATCCCACGCAGCGCATGGCCGGCAGCCCGGGAGCCAGCGCATACTTCGCGCGCAGTGCCGCGAGTTCCTCCACCAGACCCGCAGCCAGCATGACTTCGAAGCGCAGTTCAATCCTTCGGTGCAACAGCGCACGCTCAGCCGGAACCAGCGCAATCTGCACAAAGCGATACGGCACAGCCGCAGCCACGCGCGCACCCTGCAGCGTCGACAGAGGTTTGCCGGTGATGCGAAAGACCTCAAGCGCACGCTGAATGCGCTGCGCATCGCCAGGCTTGATGCGCGCGGCGGTCGGCGCGTCGATGCGCGCGAGTTCCGCATGCAGCGCAGGCCAGCCCCTTTGCCCGGCCTCGGCCTCGATCGCTGCGCGCACCGCAGCATCGGCCTGCGGCAGATTCGACAGGCCCTCGCGCAGCGCCTTGAAGTAAAGCATGGTGCCGCCTGCGAGCAGCGGCACGCGGCCGCGCCCGCTGATTTCGCGCATCAGCCGCAGCGCATCGGCGCGAAACTGCGCCGCCGAATAGCTTTGATCCGGATCGATGATGTCGATCAGATGATGCGGCACGGCAGCGCGTTCGGCGGCGCTTGGCTTGGCCGTGCCCACGTCCATGCCCCGGTACACCTGCGCCGAGTCGACGCTGATGATCTCGACCGGAATGCGCCGTGCGACCTCCAGCGCCAGCGCGGTCTTGCCGCTGGCGGTAGGCCCCATCAGCAGAACGGCCGGAGGCAGTCCTGCAGCCGGCGCATGCGTCATGCGAACATCGGGCGACTCAGCGCGCGGCCAGCGCGTTCATGCGCTTGCGCCGTGCGTGCGCCGCGCCTCGTAGGCCTGCAGGTGGCAATAGGCCGCGGCGAGCAGGCGCGCATCGGCGCCCGCCGCACGCGCGTGCCGCAGCATGTCGCCGACGATGTGGTCGGCTTCGACGCGCCCGCCTGCCTCCAGGTCGCGCAGCATCGACGCGGTGAACGCGGAACCGCGCGCGAACAGCATGCCCTCGGTGCGCTGCAGCGATTCGGCGCGCGGCGCGTGGCCGGCCGCACGCGCCGCCGCGACGCTGGTGGACAGCATTTCACGCATTAGCGCTTCGCCGTCTGCGGCGGCGAGAATTTCGCCCACGCTGGCGCGCATCAGGCAAGTCATCGCCGCGAGACTCGCGAGCAGCACGAATTTTTCC
>JAKAIH010000180.1 GCA_021825225.1 Pseudomonadota bacterium | reverse complement strand
TCAATCCCTGCCACACCCATTTCAAGCAGCGCGTCGAGGAAGTAAAGCGCGGCGTATGGCAAGCGGGCGGCTTCCCGGTGGAGATGCCGGCGATGTCGCTGTCCGAGCCGTTCCAGAAGCCGACCACCATGATGTACCGCAACTTCCTCGCCATGGAAACGGAGGAACTGCTGCGCTCCTATCCGGCCGACGGCGCGGTGCTGATGGGCGGCTGCGACAAGACCACGCCGGCGCTGCTCATGGGCGCGATCAGCATGAACCTGCCGGCGATTTTCATGCCCGCGGGCCCGATGCTGCGCGGCAACTGGGGCGGCGCCACGCTGGGCTCGGGTTCGGATACCTGGAAATACTGGGCCGAGCTGCGCGCGGGCAACATCACCGAGAAAGACTGGCAGGAGATCGAGCAGGGCATCGCCCGCTCGCCCGGCCACTGCATGACCATGGGCACCGCCTCGACCATGACCAGCGCCGCCGAGGCCATGGGCTTCACCCTCCCCGGTGCGGCCTCGATTCCGGCGCCCGACTCGCGCCATGCCGCGATGGCCACGCTCACCGGCAAACGCGCGGTGGAAATGGTGTGGGAAGACCTCAAACCGCGCGACATCCTGCACGCGGACGCGATCCACAACGCCGTGACCGCGGTGCTCGCGATCGGCGGCTCGACCAATGCCATCGTGCACCTGATCGCGCTCGCGCGCCGCGCCGGCGTCATGCTCGACTTGGATCTGTTCGATGCGCTCGCGCGCAAGACGCCGCTGCTCGCCAACATCCGCCCCTCGGGCAAGTACCTGATGGAAGATTTCTACTATGCCGGCGGCCTGCGCGCAGTGCTGAAGAACCTCGGCGCGCTGATCAAGGGCAAGGCGATAACCGTCAACGGCAGGACCATGGGCGAGAACATCGCCGATGCCAAGGTGTTCGATGCGGACATCATCCGCTCCACCGACACGGCGCTGGTCAAATCCGACAGCCTCGCGGTGCTGCGCGGCAACCTCGCTCCGGACGGCGCGGTGATCAAGCCGCCCGCGGCGGACGCGCAACTGCACCAACACACCGGCAAGGCAGTGGTGTTCGCCGATTACAACGACATGGCGGCGCGTATCGACGATCCGGACCTGGCCGTCGACAAGGACTCGGTAATCGTGTTGAAGCACGCCGGGCCCCTGGGCGGCCCAGGCATGCCCGAGTGGGGCCAGCTGCCCATCCCGCAGAAGTTGCTCAAACAAGGCGTGCGCGACATGGTGCGCATATCCGATGCGCGCATGAGCGGCACCTCCTACGGCGCCTGCGTGCTGCATGTCGCGCCGGAGTCCTTCATCGGCGGACCGCTGGCGCTGGTCGAGGACGGCGACCTGATCGAACTCGACGTGCCCGGACGCAGGTTGAATCTCAAAGTCAGCGACGCGGAACTGGCCAAGCGCAAGGCCGCATGGAAGCCGCCCGCGCCGCGCTACGAGCGCGGCTACGGCGCGGCGTTCTCGCAGCACATCACCCAGGCGAACGAGGGCTGCGATTTCGATTTTCTGGAAGCGGGAGCGGAGACGCCGGATCCGGAGATTCACTGACCAGGCGGTTCGCGCCGCTTCGCGCCCCGCATCCGGCTCAGCCGCTTACCCAGGCGGGGATGCGCACGCCGTCCATGCCCCCATGGCCGGCGTGGGCGGCGCGATCGAAGGCTTCCAGCACGCGCGCCGCAGTGGGCAGCTCGACGCCCAGGCTTTGCGCTTCTTCAAGCATGGTGCGCAGGTCCTTGCGCATCGAATCGAGGTCAAAGGTTGCAGGTCCCGTATCTTCGCCGGCGAGCGCCTTCGCCACCGCGGCGCCGCGGTTCTTCAGCACCGTGGCCGCGCCCGAGGTGTCGGCAAAGATTTCGACCAGCCGCGCCGGATCGATGCCCAGCGGTTTGGTGAGCGACACCGCTTCGCCGAAAGCCTGCCAGAACACGATCAGGGGCAGATTGATCGCGAGCTTCATCGCCGCGCCCGCACCGACGGGCCCGACATGCTCGAAGCGCCGGCACATCTGCTCGAGCAAGGGCCGGGCGCGGTCGAGCGCGAGCGGATCGGCGCCGACCAGGCCGAGCAGCTTGCCCTCCTTCGCCGGGCCGACCGTGCCGCCCACCGGGCACTCCACCAGCTGCGCGTGCTTTTTCGCGACCCAGCCGGCGAGCGCGCGCTCGGTCTCTGGCCGCACCGTGCTCATCTCGATGAACAGTTTGCCCTTGACCTCGCCTGCGAGCAGGCCGTCACCGCCGTAATACACCGCATCGATCGCCGCTGCGTTGGTGAGGATGGTGATGATCACATCCACGCGCGATGCGAGCTCCGCCGGCGTGGCCGCGACCGCTGCGCCTGCCGCGACGGCCACCTTGGTTTTCTCCGGCGTGCGATTCCACACCGTGAGCGTATGGCCGAGGCCGATGAGCCTGGCGGCGATGGCGCTGCCCATGCGCCCGGTGCCGGCGATGCCGATGTTCATCTCTCTCCTCCCAGCTTGATCGTGAAACGCGATTGTATTCTACGGAATCGATTCAGGACGATGGAAGCAGCTGCGCGCTCAACCCGGCTTGCCGTCGGCGCGCGGACGCAGGTAGGCGGGAACATATTTCCACGCCCAGCCGGCGAAGGCCGCCAGCCAAGCGAGGACAGCCGCAGTCACCAGCCACGCATAAGCGGGCGGCCAGATTTCGGACGCGAGGCGCAGCAGCGTCGCGGCCTGCAGCAACCAGAACAGCCGCCAGGTGGCGTCGTCCGCCTCCAGGCTGCGGCCGGAGTGTCCGCGGGTGACGCGCGTCACCATGGCGAACATGATCGTAGCGGCGAAACCCATGGTCGCCGCATGCAAGGGCGCCAGGCCGATTCCGCGCGCCCCGGCGAAAACCAGGGCCGCGTCGGCTGCATACAGCGCATATGCAATGCCGAGCCAGACAAAGCCCACGTGCAGCATGGCGAGCAAGCGGATGCGCAGGCTGTGCACCAGCCCCCAGCGCAAGCCGAGCCAGAACAGGAATAGCGCCGCCGGGCCGTCCACGGCCCAGCCGATACGGCCCAGACCGGCCACTTCAATCGCGCCGTGGCCCAGCGCAGCGGCGAGAAAGCACCACAACACCCAGTACGGGCGCCAGGCCGCGATCGACGGCAGGGCGGAGGCGGTAAAGAACGGCAGCATGCGATGCACCACCACCAGGAACACCGGGATCACGAACCACCACAGCCCGGCGACCGTCACCCAGGAGAACCAGCGCAGGTTGTCGCCGAAGCACAGCAACGCATAGGCCGCGAGGCCACCGATGCCGGGCAGCATGAACGCCAGCACCAGCTTTGCGTGCGTGCGGTCGGCCGCTTTGCTTTGCCGGATCAGGCGGCCGAACAGCAGCACATGGCGCGCCCAGCATGCGCACAGCACGAGCGCGGCGGCGCCGGAGGCGGGCATCGAAAAGAAAGACAGCACGATAAGCAGCGCGCCCGCCGCAAACGCCAACAGCGCGCTGGGCAGCAAGGCCGGAGCATTCGGTCCTTTTACCGCCAGCCAGGACGGACCGGCGGTAAACAAGAATCCGAACATGTACATCGGCAGGAATGTATAGAGCATCGCCGTCGCATGCACCAGTGTCGGCGCAATCGCGCCGAGCATGGCCGTGCCGAACAGGCGCAGCACCAGCACCACGGCCCACCACGCCGAAGCGAACAGCAGCAGCAAGGATGCGAGAAAGAAAAACAGGCGGTGCGGCGCTGCGATCAGCCATCCGAGGCCGGGGCCGTCAGGCTGCGGCATCACATTCGCTTGCGGATCAATTGACATAAGGCAGCACCGATTTCGTGAGCGCCACGGCGACGATATAGGCGAAAACGAGCAGCGCGCCGCCGAATGCCGTGAGGCGCACCCCGCGCGTGCGCCCGCGCTTCAGCGCAATCGTGCCCAGCACAATGTAGACGACCAGCCCGATCAACTTGGCCGTGAGCCAGCCCTGCACCAGCGGATACTGCTCCAGCATCACGGCCAGCGCAATCGCGCTCGCGAGCAGCACGGTATCGACGATATGCGGCAGCACGCGCACCCAGCGCTGCGCGAGCAGAGGCGAGCCCTGCAGCATCCAGGCGCCGCGCAGCACGAAGCCCGCGCCGGAAAGCACAACGCAGCCGACGTGCAGGTTTTTGACTAAGGTGTAGGTCGCGATCAAGCGGGAAGCCTAAGGATTGCCGCGACGGGTTTGCCGCTATGCTTTAGCCCAGCGGCGCTAGGGCTGCGCATTGCATCCGGTTTTTGCATTTTCCTCCAACTGCGCGACGCGCGCCCGCAGCGCGCGCTCCGCAAGGTAGCGGGCGGTGCAATCGCGGCCTACGGCCAGTGCGCCGACGATCGCGCCATCCTCGTTCCGTATCAATCCGAAGCTCAGTTCCACGTACAGCCTGCTGCCGTTCTTGTGGACCGAGCGCGTGGTCAGCGCCGTGGCGCCCAACCTGGTCTGGCCGCTGTCGAGCGCCCGGTGAAAACCGTCCCAGTGCGCGCTCCGCAGCCGCTCCGGAATGATCACATCCAGGCTGCCGCCGAGGACTTCGGCCGCGGCGTAGCCGAACACCGACTCGGCGGCGCGGTTCCAGATGCGGATCGCTCCGCCACGATCGGCGAAGATGATCGCATCCGGGGCCTGCTCCACGATAGCCTGATGCAATTTGAACTCGGCGTCCGACATACCCTGCTCCGACACGTTCACATGGCTCTGCTTCAGGGTTGTGATATATCATATTGTGATATAGATGTGCAAACCCGGAGCACGAATCATGCGTTGCGAACGCATTGTGGGCAGCACAGCCGGCGCCACACTGCACGCCGGCCTGGCTGGGCAAGCACATTGCCACGAAGTTCATCGAAATAGGACTGGGTACGATGACCGAACGCATAACAGCATGGCAGTGCATAGGCTGCGGCCGCATCGAAGGTGCGCAGCCCTGTGTCGGGATTTGCCAGGACCGCAAGACCGATTTCGTCTACGCCTCCGACTACGACGCGGCGCTGGCACAATTGGCGCTGGCGCGCCAGCAGTCCGAAACCCTGGCCGCGCTGGTGCGTCAGCTGGCGTACACGACGCCGCGCAAGGACGACTGGGAACGAAGCTATCGTGCGCTGCAGGCGCGCGCGCGCCAGACGCTGGGAACGCCGGCCGAGGGCGAGCAGCCGAAACCCATGCGGTCCAAAGCCCTGTGAACACCGCCAGCGCCTTGCACCCGCGGCGATAGCCGCACCGCTGCGTTTCGCCGCGCGGCAAGCCGCGCGCGGGATGGCGGGCCTCACCCGCGCCCGTTCGACCATCGCGCCCGGGCCGTGCTCCGGCGGACCTTCAGCCCATAAGCTAGATCTCCCATACATGTTATGCAATGCGTCGGCAATACCCCCTTGTTTCCGCATATGGCGCCAAGCAGCCCTTGCTTTTCTTTGAAGATATATTTATTATACCGTTTAAGAAACGCAGGACGGTTCGCGCAGGATTACTTTCACCATCGACAAACAGGAGGCAATTCGCCATGCACGCCACACGCAAACTCTGGACCTGGTTAGGACTCATCTGCGTCCTGTCCTTCGCCGTCTTGGGCTGGGTCGGAACCGAAATCTACGTCGCCGCGCCGCCGATTCCGCAGAAAATCGTCAGCAGCCAGGGCGAAGTTCTGTATACGGCCGAGCAGATTCAGCGCGGCCAGCAAGCCTGGCTTTCGGCCGGCGGCCAGCAATTGGGCTCGGTGTGGGGCCACGGCAGCTACGTCGCACCGGACTGGTCGGCCGACTGGCTGCACCGCGAAGCGCTGGCGCTGCGCGAGGTATGGGCACAGCAAGAACACGGCCTGGCCTACGCCCAATTGAATGCCGGCGCGCAGGCCGACCTGAACGCGCGCCTGAAAACGGAAATGCGGCACAACGGCTACGACAAGCAAACCGATACCATCACGCTGTCGCCGCAGCGCGCGCAGGCGGTGCGCGAGGTCGCGGCGCATTACACCGGACTGTTCGGCGACGAGCCGAAGCTGGACAAGCTGCGCGAGCAATACGCGATGAATTCCGGTTCGCTGCCGGATGCGGCCGACCGGCAGGCGCTGTCCGCCTTCTTCTTCTGGTCGGCCTGGGCC
>JAKAIH010000179.1 GCA_021825225.1 Pseudomonadota bacterium | reverse complement strand
CTTTGCGGCGCAGCGCGCAAAGAACAGTGGATTCGAAGCAAGCTCATAGCGTAGCCCTGGTTAAAGTGTTCATGGAATGCGGGTTCCTGCGCAGGCGGCGGCCCGCTGCGCGCTGCGGTCTGTTCATAAATATTTGCGCCATATGACGTTCGGCCAGCCCAGGCCGACGCGCGCGAGGAGCGCCGTGCCCCGCGCCTGCGCGCCACCGATGGTCACGCGCAATGTTGCCATGAAATAGTCGCTGCTTACACTGATCTCCCCTGCCGCCGCCTGCGCGCCGCGCGGAAGCCGTCTGAGGAAATCGTCGGTGCTGCGGAAATAGGCCCGGTCGCGCTGCGCCACCAGCAGCTGGGCTCCACCCAGATCGAGGCCGTCGATTACCGCGGCAATCACTTCGGCCGGGGCGGTATTCACATTGACGGCGGTAACCGCGGGCAGGGCGCTCACATAAGGGCGCAGGCGCGCGCGCACGTTGTCGTCATAGCCGCGCACCAGAGCCAGTTCATCCACGTCGATCAGCGGCCGGTTGGCGGTGACGTACGGCGGGTCCAGGGTGAGATAGTAGGCATCTTCGGCGCCGTCGCGCGGTTGCGGCTGGCTGTCCGCGTCGACCCAGTCCGCGAGCGCGTCGGCAAGCTCGTCGGGCAGGCCCAGCGTCGCCAGCAGATTGCGGTAATGCGCGAGCTGGATTACGTTGATTTTCCCCTGTACTACCAGGTTGTTGAGATTGAATTTGCCCTGCTGATCCTCGATCTGCCCGACCAGCTCGCCGTTCTCGACCGGCAAGGGCGGCAGCTTCAGCGCCCAGGGCTCGCCCAGATGATCGACATCGCTTACGCGGCGGTCATCGGCGAGCACCGCGCGCGCCCAATCCGCGCCGGCCAGCAGCACCGAGCGCGCCTGGATGTGGTCGGTAGTGAGCTCGACCTGGCGCGCCCAGGTGCTTTGCGACACCATGATCGCCGCGGCGGCGATGGCGGCGAGCGCGACCACGCCCATGGCGAGCACGATGGCGACGCCGCGCTGGCGCACGTTGTTCATGACTGCAGCACGAATACGCGCACGATTTCCTCGTTCGTGGAGAGTACGATGCGCAGGCGCACGGCGCGCGGAATCGGCTGGTCGGTCGGCGCGCTGGGCCAGGTATTGACCCACACCAGTGCGGGATTGAGATACTGCAGCTCGAAGGTTTTCACTCCGGCAAGCACCGGATAGCGTGCCGGCCGTGCGTCGGGCGCCACGTCCAGCCCCGGCCACAGCCACAGTTCGATCTCGTGCTTGTCGTTCAGCCGGTAGCCGATGCGGCGCGCGGTATCGACGCCGTCGGCGGAGGCGAAGCGGCTGAATTCCAGCGTCGCCGCGGCGCTCGCAGGCGGGGTGCCCAGCCATGCCGGCGCCACACCGTCGGGTGTGCGCACCGGGCGCGGCGCGGCGAGTTCCACGTCGCGCTCGAAGCGCGAGAAAAAAGCCGCCACGTGCCGCCACTTGTCGGTCTCGAGCTTGACGTGCTCGCGCGCATCGAGCACCGCGCCCAGTCCGCGATAGGACATCAGCGCGAGCAGCGACAGCACCAGCAGCGCGGTCATGACCTCGATCAGGGTGAAGCCGCGCGCCGCCTTCATCTGCCCGAGCCCGGCGGATTGACGATGAATCCGGCAAGATGCGCCAGCGAATGCGTTTCCTCGGCATTCGCGAATACGCGCACATCCACGCGGCGGAAGGCGACATTCGGCGTGGCGATCACTTCCTCGCGCCAGGCGAAATCGAGGCCGCCTTCGTGCGCCGTGCCGCGCTGCATGCCCAGCGGCAGCCAGTCCGCGCGCGCGCGATGCTCCGCCAGCAGGTTTTCCGCAACCCAGCCGGCGAGCAGGCGCGAGCGCAGCTCGCCCACATTGTTCGTGCCCTCGCCGGCCGCGCGCAGCGCCGACAGCAGCGCGATCGAAATGATGGCCAGCGCCACCAGCACTTCGATCAGCGTGAATCCTTTGCGCCTGGCGTTCATTTCAAAACGAGGGGACACATCCCCTCATGCTCCCCCGGATCGGCCGCTGCAAAATTCATTTTGCAGCGGCTTGCTGTAGTGCCATTTGACCATCGGCTGTTCCTTCAGGCACCACGCGCAAATCGCCGACGGGGGATCCCGTCACCGCATAGTGTTCGGCGCCCAGGGACATGCCGATAACGAATGCCAGCGACGAACCCTGCGGCCTGAACTCCAGACGCATCGCCCCCTGCGGCCGCATGTTCTCCACGCGGAAACCGGAAACAACCATGCCTTGCGGCAGCGTGCGCGCGCGCAGCAGTTCGCTGTCGCGGATTTCGGACCAGCTGCCATCGTCGCCGGCGCGCCAGAAGCGGTAGCCGGATTCGTCCGCGGTCCAGGCGATGGCTTTTCCGCTGAGCTGCGCTTCGGTGGCGGCGAAGTCGAGCAGCTGCGACAGGCGCTCGGCTTCCAGCTGCAGCACGGCGCGATCGTCGGGCCGGGTGATGGTGCTCACCAGGCCGACGAACAGCCCCATGATCATCAGCACCACCAGCATTTCGATCAGCGTGAAGCCCCGGTCCGGCCCCGAGATGATCACGCTTTTCATCGTTACGGACTTAGAGGTTCCAGGAGCCGATGTCAGCGTCGTTGCCCTCGCCGCCCGGCGCTCCGTCGGCGCCGTAGCTGAACACGTCGATCTCGCCGCGCACGCCCGGATTCAGGTACTGGTAGGGGTTTCCCCAGGGGTCTTTGGGCAGGCGCTCGATGTATCCGCCCGGTTTCCAGTTGGGGGGAATCGGTGCGGTGGTCGGCTTCTCCTGCAGCGCCTGCAGTCCCTGTTCGGTCGTCGGATAGCGCTGGTTGTCCAGCCGGTAGAGCTTGAGCGCCTGCATCAGGCTCGCAATGTCCTGTTTTGCGGCGATCACCCGCGCCTCGTCCGGGCGGCTGATGATTTTCGGCACCACCAGGGCGGCGAGAATGCCGAGTATGACGATGACCACCATCACCTCGAGCAAGGTGAAACCACGTCGAGCGCGAACCCCGATCAGCATCGCCAAATCACCCCTCTCAACATTTGATGCTCCCGCGTCTCGGAAGCGATAGCTTCCATTATATAATGCTTCAACAGATGCCTCCGGCGGCCTCGGACACGATGGTTTCCATTATATAATGCCGCGACTGATGCATCCGGCCGATTACTGCGCCCGGCCTACCCTATTTCCAGCGCGCGAATGGCGATTGACGAAGAATGCAGGCGCTCCCGTTTGGTCGGCCCAATCTTGCACAAACGGTTCTCGTATCCTCGTTGACCCTGGTCGCAGTTGCGCTGCTCGGCGCGGTGCTCGCGTATTGGACCTGGGTGTGGTTTGCTCCGCGCGCCGTGCCGCGCATGGAGACCAGTTCGGTGCAAAGCGGCAGCGCGGCCGCAGCGGGCGGCATTTTCGGCAAGGTGCCGGCGAAGCAGGCGGCTGCCGCACCTACCGGGATCGCGATCAAACTGCTCGGCGTGGTGGCCGCCTCGGGCGGCCGGCGCGGCTACGCGGTGCTGCAACTCGAGGCGAAACAGATTCTGGCGGTGCACGAGGGCGAGGAGATTGCTCCCGGCATCCGTCTGGCCGAAGTCCATGCGGATCACGTCATCCTGGAGCGCAACGGGGTGCGCGAAACGCTCGCCTGGCCGCAGCGGCCGGGAACTGCGCCCGCTTCCGCGCAAGCCGGTCAAACGGCTGCCGCGCAAGCCAGTGCGGCGGCCGCGGCGCAAGCGATTGCCAGGCGCACCGGAAGGGCCGCTGCTCGGCGCAACGACAATGAATAGAACCTGTGGTTTTAAATTGATATCGCCATCGCGTCCCCATGGCGCTCCCGAGGATCATCTATGAAGCATCGCTGGTTACGAACCGGATTTGTGTGGATGGTGGCGCTGGCCTGCGCCGGCCAGGCGTGGTCCGCCAACACGGAAAGCGCCGAAAATCCCGGCGCAAAAGCAGCCGCGCGTCCCAGCGGTCCCGATATGGTCACGCTGAATTTCGTCAACGCGGATATCGAGGGCGTGGTCAAGGCGGTGAGCGAAATCACCGGCAAGAACTTCGTTCTCGACCCGCGCGTCAAGGGCACGGTGAATATCGTCTCGGCCAAGCCGATGTCGCGCTCGCTGGTCTACCAGGTGTTCCTGTCGGCGCTGCGGCTGCAAGGCTTCGCCGCGGTCGAGGATCGCGGCGTAGTCATGATCGTCCCCGAGATCGAGGCCAAGATGCACGGCAGCCCGACGGCGGGACCGCAGGAGCGTCCGCGCGCCGGAGGAGAAACCATCCAGACGCAGGTGTTCAAGCTGCAGCACGAATCGGCAGCGCAACTGGTGACGGTGCTGCGTCCGCTGATCACGCCCAACAACAGCATCACCGCCTATGCGAACAACAACACGCTGGTGGTCACCGATTACGCAAGCAACCTGCAGCGCATCGAAAAGATCATCGAATCGATCGACCAGCCTACCGATTCGGATTCGATCATCATCCCGCTGCAGCATGCATCGGCGGTCGACGTGGCGCAGACCATCGGCCGCCTGCTCACCGAGCCGGTGCAGGCGGCGGACCCGTCTAGCCGATTCACCATCGCCGCGGATGCGCGCTCGAACAGCATACTCGCCCGCGCCGGCGACCCGTCGCGCCTGCGCCGGGTGCGCGAATTGACCGCGATGCTGGATACGCCCACCAGCGCCGGCGGCAATATACATGTGATCTACCTGAAAAACGCCGAAGCGGTGAAACTCGCCGATGTGTTGCGCTCGATCTACAGCGGCGGAACGGCGGGCGCGCAGGCGCGCGCGGGCACACCTTTGAGTGCGTCGCCGCTGGGCCAGACGACGGCGCAGACCCCGGGTCAGACCGGCGCGTCGGCGCCCGGCATCATCCAGGCGGATGCGGCCACCAACTCCATCATCATCACCGCCCCCGATGCGATCTACAACGACTTGCGCGCTGCGGTGGAGAAGCTCGACGTGCGCCGGGCGCAGGTGTACGTGGAAGCGCTGATCGCCGAGGTCAGCGCCAACAAGGCCGCCGAATTCGGCGTGCAGTGGCAGGACCTGACCGCGGCCGGCAAGTCCACTGCGCAGGTGATCGGCGGCACCAATTTCGGCAATGCGGGACAGAACATCATCGGAATTTCCCAGAACCCGACGGCGGCGGGGCAGGGCCTGAACATAGGCGTGATCAAGGGCACGGTCACGATCGGCGGCACGCAGATACTCAATCTCGGCCTGCTGGTGCGCGCGCTGGAGACCGACGCGAATGCGAATATCCTGTCCACGCCGACGCTGCTGACGCTGGACAACGAGGAAGCGAAAATCGTCATCGGCCAGAACGTCCCGTTCATTACCGGCTCGTACGCGGTTTCTGCGGCGGCCACCACGCCGACGCCGTTCCAGACCATCGAGCGCAAGGACGTCGGTCTCACGCTGAAGATCAAGCCGCAGATCTCCGAGGGCGGCACGGTGCGGCTGCAGATTTCGCAGGAGGTGTCGAGCGTGGATTCCACCACCAACGCCTCGGGCATCATTACCAACAAGCGCTCGGTCGATTCCTCGGTGCTGGTCAACGACGGCCAGATCGTGGTGATCGGCGGCCTGATGCAGGACCAGGTCAACGACGGCGTGAGCAAGGTTCCGGGCCTGGGAGACCTGCCCCTGATCGGCAGCCTGTTCCGCTATAACACGCGCACGCGCAACAAGACCAACCTGATGGTATTCCTGCGGCCGACGGTGCTGCGCACCGCCGAGCGCGCCGATTCGCTCACCGACGACCGTTACAACTACATCCTGGGCGAGCAGCTCAAAGCCAAACAATCGGGCACCGATCTCAGGGATTTCGGCTCTCCCACCCTGCCGCCGCGCGAGAACCCGCCGGCGGCTGCGGCGGACAGCCCCGCCGCGCCCGCCAAATGATCAAACCGGTCGTCCCCTACGCCTTCGTCAAGGCCAAGGGCGTCGTCGTCATCGGCATGACCGACGACGGCCTGGCGCAGGTGGCGGTGCGCAGCGGCGCCCAGGCGGGTGCGCTGGCGGAAGTGCGCCGGGCGCTGGGCGTGCCGCTGCAGGCGAGGCGCATGGGCGCGGAGGAATTCGACGAATTGGTTTCCAGCCTCT
>JAKAIH010000178.1 GCA_021825225.1 Pseudomonadota bacterium | reverse complement strand
GACGAAGGTGAGCACGAAGAAATTCGCCCAGCCCATGGCCTCGACCAGGCCGCCGGTGAGCGGACCGAACAGGATGCGCCCGAGCGAGGCCAGCGCCGACAGCAGCGCGTACTGGGTGGCGGAAAAGCTGTGGTTGCACAGCGCCATGGCAAAGGCGACGAAGGCCGCGGTGCCCATGCCGCTGGCGAGATTCTCGAAGCCGACCGCGAACACCAGCAGCGGATAGCTCTTGCCGGCCCAGGCGAGGAGCGCGAACGACAGATTGGAGATCGCCTGCAGCGCGCCGAAAAAAAGCAGCGCGCGCGTCAGGCTCATGCGCACCAGCAGCAGTCCGCCGACGAGACCTCCGAGCAGCAGCGAAGCGAGACCGAGGACCTTGTTGATGGTGCCGACGTCGGTGAGCGAAAAGCCGACGCCGCGGATCAGGAATGCGGTGGTCAGCGTGCCGGCGAGCGCATCGCCGAATTTGTACAGCACGATCAGCGTGAGCAACTGCAGCGCCCCGGGCCGCAACAGCAGGTCCTTCAGCGGCTCGACCACCGCCGCGCGCAGGCTGCGCGGCGGCGTTCCGCGCAGCGCGGGTTCGGGCGCGGCGAGGCTGGTGGCGAGCCCCACAGCCATCAGCGCGGCCATCGTGAAAAAAGTCTGGCGCCAGCCGATCTGGTCCGCAAGGATCAGCGCCAGCCCCCCCGAGGCGAGCATGGCGAGGCGGTAGCCGAGCACGCTTACCGCCGCGCCCATGCCGCGCTCGGATGCCGGCAGCAGGTCGGCGCGATAGGCGTCGATGACGATGTCCTGCGATGCCGAAGCAAACGCCACCCATAGCGCGAGGCAGCCGAGCAGCCACAGGTTCGACTGCGGCGACAGCAGCGCCATGGCGGCAATGCCTGCGGCCAGTGCCAGCTGCGTCAACAGCATCCAGCCGCGCCTGCGGCCGAGAAATGGCGGCACATAGCGGTCCATCAGCGGCGACCAGAGAAACTTGAGCAGATAGGGAATGCCGATCCAGGAAAACCAGGCGATGGTCATGAGGTCGGCGCCGGATACGGTGAGCCAGGCCTGCAGCGTGCTCCCGGTCAGCGCCAGCGGCAGCCCCGAGGAAAATCCGAGCAGCAGCACGGCGGCGATGCGCGGGCTGCGCAGTACCTGCAGATAGGGCGAACGCATGTGGCCGATTCTACCTGTGATAGCGGTGGATAAGGTTGATTTGGCAAGAGAAAGCCGGTAGCCTTGAGACATTCCGCCAGCGCGTTTGCCGGAGCGGTATTTTCCAATCAGAAAGGCAAGGACCATGAGCAACGACACCGATATTTCGCGGGATAAACTCGCGTCCGACCTGCGCATCGTGATCGCCGATGCGGAGGAATTGCTGCGCGCAACGGCCGGCCAAGTGGGCGAGAAGGCCGTGGTCGCGCGCGAGCGCATCCAGGAAAGCCTGCGCATGGCCAAGGACAAACTCGCGCGGGCCGAAGAAGTCATGGTCGACAAGACCAAGGCCGCGGCGCGCGCCACCGACGATTACGTGCATGATCATCCCTGGGGTGCGGTGGGCATCGCCGCCGCCGTCGGGCTGGTCATGGGCATGTTGATCAGCCGCCGCTAGTCATGGCGGAAAGGGAAGGCGCCGCCGCGCGCGGCGGCCTTCTGCATTCGATCAAGCATCTGGCGCACACGCTGCTCGGCGCAGCGCAGACGCGTCTTGAAATCCTCGCCACCGAAATCGAAGAAGAACGGCTGCGGCTGGAGCAGCTGCTGCTGTTCGCGCTGGCAGCGGCATTCTGCGTCGGCATGGGCGTCGTGCTGTGCGTCGCCCTGGTGATCCTGTTGTACTGGGACACGCACCGGCTCGCCGCCGTCGGTGTGCTCGCCGCGGGATTCCTTGCCGCGGGCACGGGCTTCGGCCTGATTCTGCGCAGCAAGGCGAAATCGCGGCCGAAGCCGTTCGCGGTCACGCGCGGCGAGCTGGCCAAGGACCGGACCATGTTGCGGGAGCGGCAGGCGTGAACCGGCGCCTCGTCGCCATCGAAGCCAAGCGCGCGCGCCTGCTCGAGCGTGCGGCGCGCGAGCGCGAGGCGGTGGCGCAGTCGCTGCATGCCTGGACGCAGCCGCTCGCCTTCGTCGACCGCTGCCTCGCGGCCGTGCGCTACGTCGTTTCGCGCCCGGCGCTGGCGGCCGGCGCGGCGCTCGTGTTCGCGCTCGCGCGCCCGCGCAGCGCATTCAAATGGGCGCGGCGCGCCTGGGGAATCTGGCAGGGCTATCGCTGGCTGGTGCGGAAGATCGCGGTCTAAACCATGCAAAAGCCCGTCATCGTCCGGACCGTGATCGATATGATGGACCGGGAACGCAAATATGTTCTCGGCGAAGTCGTGCAGATCACCGGTCTGATGCCCCTGTTGATGAAGCCGCGCAACAAGCAGAAATGGACGGCGGAGGACAAGCGCCAGATCGTCGACCACCTGCGCCGCCTGTCGATGGTCAGCCCCTATCTTGCGGTGATGGTGATGCCAGGTTCCTTCGTCGTGCTGCCGGCGCTGGCGTGGTGGCTGGACCGGCGCCGCCAAAACCACCTGCGCAAGAAGCTGCCTCCGGACAGCAGCACCGCTTAGAGCCCGTTGCGCAAGGCGTTCTGCGACGGCCCGCCATAGGCCGGCATGAGCGCAGGCATCCCCTCGATTCGAAACCCGGCAGCCGCCTGCCGATCGCGCGCCCGGATGCGGGTGATCCTCAACTATGGCCGCAGACTGCCGTTAACCAAATTGGCCCGGGCCTCCGGATTGTGATAGCGTTTCAGCCATCGACACATCGACCGGCGTGACACCGAGGGCATCCAACGATGTTCGCGCCGCCTGTCGCCGGTATGGCTGTGGCTGCCACAGGCATGGCCCCGATCCGGAAAACAACAAAAGAGCAACGGAAAGCAAAATGTCGTCAGGGGGCAGTACAGCTCGGCTGGATCACTACGCATTGCCGGATCATCTGCGCGTCGGCCTGTACGTCTACATCGATTTGCCGTGGTTCCGCCATCCGTTCACGCGCAACAGTTTCAAAATCTCCTCCGAAGAACAGATTCGCGAATTGCGCGCCCTCAGCGTGCCGCGCTTTCGCTACGATCCGCAGCGCAGCGAAGGCACGCCCACGGAGGGTGCCGCAACCGTTGCGCCCGAATCCGCGGCGCCGATGGATGCCGGCACGCCCGCGGCCACTCATGCTCAGGAGCTGCCCGCGGCAGCGACGGATCCGCGCGTGCTGCAGCTGCGCGAGTATCGCAAGGCCGCGGCACGGACGGAGCGATGTTTCGTCAAGGCGGTCGGCATCATGCGCAGGCTCGACAAGCATCTCCTGTCGCGCCCCAGGCAAACCCTGGAAGAAATGGGCGAGCTCGTCGAGCAGATGGTGACGGCGTTTCTGGAGCGGCAGGAGGTAACCCTGCAGGTGATGGGCGAAAACTGCGGCGGCGAAGAGGCCTACCACCACAGCCTCAACGTATCCATCCTTTGCATGATGCTGGTCAAGGGGCTGGAGCTCAACAGCGTCCAGGCGGGCCTGCTCGCTACCGGTGCCTTGCTGCACGACATCGGCCTGAGCGAAATCCCCGACCGCGTTCTGAAGAAAAGCCCCGAAGAACAGACGAAACCGGAGCGCGAACTGCGCGGCAGGCACATTGAATACGGCTCGCGCATCGGCAGGCGACTGGATCTGGCGCCCGAGGTTCTGGCCATCATCGAACAGCACCACGAGCTGGCCGACGGCACGGGCTATCCGCAGGGGCTCACGCTGGAGCAGATCGCGCCGCTCGCGCGCGTGGTCGCCCTGGTCAATTTTTACGACACACTGTGCAATCCGGTCGATTTTTCCCAGGCGATGACGCCGCACGAGGCGCTCTCTTTCATCTTTGCGCGGCGGCAGAGCCAATTCGATGCCAGCGTATTGCAGCTCCTGATCCATTCTCTGGGCGTCTATCCTCCCGGATCGATCGTCAGGCTCTCCGATGAGTCGATCGCGATGGTGGTCTCGGTCAATCCGCATAAATTGCTGCGGCCCTGGGTGCTGGTCTACGACGCCGGCGTACCCAGGGAAGAAGCCGCCATGCTCAACCTGGAAATGGAGGACGAGCTGAGCATCGGCCAGTCCATCCGGCCGGTCCTGCTGCCCGCCTCGGTCTACGCCTACCTGAGCCCGCGCAAACGCATTACGTATTTCTTCGACAGCGGACCGCCGGACGCCCGAGGGCGCGAATGAGCGCGGCGCTCGACGCGGTCCTGCTCGACCATAGCAGCGGAATACTGCTGTTGGTCGACCCGTCGTCGTTCGCTATTCGCGCTGCGAGCAAGCCCACGCTGCAACTTCTCGGCTACCGCCGCGAGGAGCTGCTGGGCCGGCCGATAACCGACATTGAATGCGCGCTGGCGGACGTGCTGTTCTGGGAGGAGGTGCGCCTGGGCGGGCGCGCCGAAACGCTTGACGCCGAGGCCAGCTACCGCTGCGCAGACGGCGAACTGTTGCCGGCAAGCAAGACCGTGGCGCGCATCTCCGGCGAGAGCGGGGACTGGCTGGTGGTTCGCGCCGCGCCGCTGGAATCCGCGCGGCGCATCGAGGACGAGCTCGCCCCGGTAATTTCGCTGCTGCGGGCGACGCTCGAGGCGACCGCAGACGGCATACTGCTCGTCGACCGCAGCGGGCGCATCGTCAACATGAATCTGCGGTTTTCGCGCATGTGGGGACTGCCGCAGGAACTGCTTGTGGAGCACCAGGACCAGGCCATTTTCGGATTCATGGCCGCCAAATTTTCCGATCCGCACGCCTATCTCGCGGGCCTGGCGCAGATTGCGCCGTACGCCGACGGCGAAACCTTCGATCTCCTGCATCTGGCCGACGGCCGCTTTTTCGAGCGCAAATCGATGCCGGCGCGGCATGGCGCACAGATCCTGGGCCGCGTCTTTTCCTTCACCGACGTCAGCGCAAACAAGCGCGCCGAGGAAGCGCTGCGCTTGAGCGAGGAGCGTTTCAGAAAGGCCTTCGACGTCAGCCCGGACGCGATCAACATCAACCGCATTGAAGACGGACTATATGTCTCGGTCAACAGCGGCTTCACCCGGCTCATGGGCTACACCAGGGAGGAGATCGTCGGGCACACCTCCGCCGAATTCAACATCTGGGCCAATGCCGAAGAACGAATCCGATTCGTGCAGGCCTTGAAAGAACATGGGGTGGTCGAAGACCTCGAGGCGAAGTTCCGCGTCAAGAACGGCCAGATACGATCCGGCCTGATGTATTCGGCCCTGATGGAAATCGACGGCGTGCCGCACAGCATCAACATCGCGCGCGACGTCACCGAGCAAAAGCGCGCGGAGCGCGCACGCTCGCAACTCGAGATGCAGCTGCGCGAATCGCAGAAAATGGAGGCCCTGGGCACGCTGGCCGGAGGCATCGCGCACGACTTCAACAACATCGTCGCCGCGATCATGGGCAACGCGGAATTGGCGCGCCTTGACCTCGAAGCGGCGCACCCGGCGCGCGAGAGCCTGGAGGAAATCCTCAAGGCGAGCCGCCGGGCGAAGGATCTGGTGCAGCAGATACTCGCTTTCGGCCGGCGCCAGCTGCTCGAGCGCCGCGTGATATCGCTCGCGCCGGCGGTGGAGGAGTCGGCGCGCCTGCTGCGCGCCACGCTGCCCGCCGGAGTGAGCCTGCGCGTGGAGTGCGTGCCGGATGCGCCGCAGGTGCTGGCCGATGCGACCCAGGTCGAGCAGGTGCTGCTCAATCTTTGCAGCAACGCCTGGCAGGTCATGCAAGGTCAGGCGCGGCCGGGACTGATCGAGGTGCGCCTCGAGGCGCACGCGGTGGCTGAAGGGACCTATAGCGGACCGGAACAGCGGACCCGGGGCGGACGCGTCACCCTGCGACCGGGCCGTTACGCCCGCCTGACGGTGCGCGATAACGGCCCGGGCATGGAGGAGGCGATACGCGAGCGCATCTTCGAGCCTTTCTTCACCACCAAGCCGGCGGGCCAGGGCACGGGGCTCGGACTGGCCGTGGTCCACGGCATCATCCAGGGACATGAGGCAAGCATCGAGGTGCAAAGCGCACCCGGCGAGGGCTCCAGTTTCTATGTCTATTTTCCCGCCGCGGCGGCGCCGGCGCCGGCCGTGCGCCTGCCGGTTCCGGCGGCGGC
>JAKAIH010000177.1 GCA_021825225.1 Pseudomonadota bacterium | reverse complement strand
GGAACGGTCAGATCGAAATCCGCGATGCGAACCGCCGCAGCGGGATTGCGAAAAGCATCGCCTGGCGCATTCGGCCCGCGTATTTGCTGCGCGGGAAGCTCCTGTATGAAGTCACCCTGGACCATGCAGCCAAGCATTTTCCAGTGACGATTTCCCTGTCGCGGGTCGAAGTGGCGGACGCCGACATCAGCCTTCCGGCCGCGGCGCTGGGCCTGGGCGCGCCCAAGCTCGCCCCGCTGGGCCTGACCGGCGACCTGCTGCTGCACATCGCGCGGCTCGCGTTCGGGCGCGGCTCGGTCCAGGGCAACGCCACGCTGCAATGGCGCGGCGCCGGCTCGGCGTACACAAAGGTTTCGCCTCTGGGCGATTATGAGTTGCGCCTCGAAGGCGACGGGGCATCGGTGCAGGCATCGCTGCGCACGCTGCAGGGGCCGCTGCAACTCGACGGCCGCGGCTCCTGGTCTGGCGGGCGCAACCCCGAATTCCGCGGCAACGCACGCGTGCCGCCGCAGCAGATGCAGCAGCTCGCGCCGCTGCTGCGCATGATCTCGGTCGAGCGCGGCGAAGGCCGCTTCGAACTGGTCCTGAAATAAGCGGTCTGGCGCAGGCCGCGCCACATTTATGATTTTGGTCAAGCCATACAGCCCGCTGCTTTGGTCAAATATGCCTGGTGGAGGCTGGTCGCGCCCGGTATCGCGACAGCCCGGTTGGTTCGCGCCGATCCATCCGCTCAATACCAATGGCACTTTACAGAGAGGCAACCATGAACCAGATAAGCAGACAACTAGCGTTAGCCCTTTCCGCCGCGCTCATTCTCGGCATGGGCGTGAGCAGCGCCTACGCGCAGGATATCGGCTATGTCCAAGCCCCGGTTTCCGGTGTTGTCGTGAAAAACCCGTTCGGCCTGTGCTGGCGCACCGGCTACTGGACGCCGGCCATGGCGACCGTCGAATGCGATCCGGATCTGGTGCCGAAGAAAGCCGCGCCCGCGCCCGTACCGGTGGCTGCAGCGCCCGCACCGGCGCCCGCGCCCGCCGCCAAGCCCGCGCCCAAGCCCGTGATCGAAAAAGTGACCATGGCAGCCGAAACCAATTTCGACTTCGACAAGGCCGTGCTCAAGCCCGAAGGCAAGGCCAGGCTGGATGACCTGGTCGGCAAACTGAAGGCGGTAAACCTGGAAGTCATCATCGCCATCGGCCATACCGACAGCATCGGCAGCAAGGCCTACAACCAGAAGCTCTCGGTGCGCCGCGCCGACACAGTCAAAGCTTACCTGGTGAGCAAGGGCATCGACGCCAACCGCATCCAGGCCGAAGGCAAGGGTGAAACGCAGCCGGTCGCCGACAACAAGACCCGCGAAGGCCGCGCCAAGAACCGCCGCGTGGAAATCGAGGTGATCGGTACCCAGCAGCAGTAGGGTTCCCTCGACCCTGGAGACAAAGCCCTGCGCGAGCAGGGCTTTGTATTTTGAGGAACCACTTCGGTGGATCGCAAAGGGGGCGTCGCCCCCCCTTTGCAGCACCCTGCTAGCCCGTCTTTCTCAACTGAGTAGGGACACGGCTGCTAAGTAGTTGATTGTGCGTGGCACGACGTTGAAGGTCTCCACTACGTTGGGACGAGCTCCGGGGTGGTTTCTTGAACTTGCCTGGCCGTAATTTTTGGTGGTGGCTGCTGGGGCAGCGTCAGTCGCAGTTGTTCGAGCAGCATGCGGTGCTCGGCCTCGGGCTGGGTGTAGCGCGAGAGCACGAGTTCTCGCCCGTCGGTGGTGGGGATGCGCACGTCGACCATCTGCATGGTCTTGAACTTGGCGATCACTTCGTGGGGCGTAATGCCGCCGGCCAGAGGGCGAAGCTTCGCCTTGAGCGTGACTTGCAGGCAATAGGCGAGGAACGCGACGAAGACGTGCGCCTCAATACGCGATTCCTTTTGGTGATAGAGCGGCCTCACCGCGAGGTCGTGTTTGAGTTCCTTGAAGGCCTGCTCGACCTCGGTGAGCTGAATGTAGAACGTCCACAGCTGCTCGGGCTTTTGCCCCGTGAGGTTGGTACGAAGCAGGTAGCGGCCTTCACGTCGGCGCACTTGGCGTAGTTTGTCGCGCTGTAGCCTGAACTCCAAGCGCGCGGTGGTTGCACTGCCCTTTGGAATCTCGACCTTGATCAGATTCGCCGCGCGCCCGGCTTCGTGCTTGGCCGCGCCAAGTTTCATCAGCAACTGATCGCGCGTGAGCCTCTGGCTCTGCAATGCCTGCAGCCGATCGACGTAGCGGCGCAGACGTTTGCGCCGCATGCCGCGCTCCTTGTCGATGCGCGCATCGCTTTGCGCGAGCACGTAGATGTCTTCCTCAGTGGTCAAGCGCTTGACCTGAACCCCCTCGCGCACATGTGCCCATGGTTGCCCGAGGAAGTCCTGCTCGAGTTTGGACAGCCTGCCCTTGGGTGTGCCCACCAAGTAGGAGGCGCCCATGCGGCGCATCTTGGCCAGACTGTCCTCGGTGGGGATTCCCCGGTCCATCACCCAGATCCGGTTCGCCCGCCCGTAGCGCTGCTCGATGCGATCGAGGAAATCGCTCAAGGTGGTGGAATCGGCGGTGTTGCCCGCGAGCACCTCGTAGCTCAGCGGGAACCCCTCCGGGGTGACGATCAATGCGATGACGACTTGGCGGCAGTCGCCGCGCTTGTCGCGGCTGTAGCCGTATTGGCGCAGATCCTCGGAGCTGCGTTCGGCGTCGGTCTCAAAGTAGGTGCTGGTCAGGTCATAGAGCAGCACGTCGAACTTCGCATCAAACAGATCTGCCCACCGACGCAGCAGGAACTTGAACAGTTCGTCCTTGTGCTCAACGAGTCGGTCCAGGCACCGGTACAGGGTGTTCTTCTCGGCCAGCGCGAAATCGGCGTTGAGCAGATCAGCCATCGCGCTGGCATCGAACCACTGTCGATGCAATTTCCACTCAGAGCCTGGATCGATGAGTCGATACGCAATGAGCGTCTGCAGCACCTTCAGCCACGGCGTGCCTTCGCGTGAGGGTGCCAGCCGCGACCACCAGAAGCCCTCCAGATCAATCTCCTGCCATAACTGCATCGCCAGCCAGCAAGCCCCCCATTGCCGCGGGCGTTCGAGCCGCAATTCGCTCAGGCGCACTCCAATCGCGTCGACATCGTCCGCGGGCATCGAACCAGCAGGAAACAATGCAACCTGTCGCGCCCCGTCCTCGTCATGCACCTCGATGGTCTTGCGCCACGCCTCCCGCTGGCTGGAGTTGATCTCGCCCAAGTACAGTACCTGGCGCTGCGCGATGCGTCCGTCGCTCAGGCGCCGGCTCTCGACGATGCTCCAATACTCGTGGATCTTGCCGTCCTTCATGCGTCGATTGCAGCGCAGAAACATGCGCGAATTCTACAAATGCAAAATCACCTCGACAAGGACCAAGGTCTCCACTACAAGCACCGCAGCGAACCAGCTCCAATTGCTTCAAACACTTGCGTCACGCACCGTCCCGATATCTCTCAAAATCAACGGTAAGTTGAGAAAGATGGGCTAAGGGCGCGTTTATTGACTCTGGTCCTGTTGGCCGTGGTTCCGGCTTTCGCGCTCATTACTTATTCGGGTTTTGAACACAGACAAACTCTGGAAAACGACACCTTGCAGGATGCGAACCGTCTTGCCAGGATAGTCGCTGTCCAGCATGACGAACTGATTGCCGGCAGCCACCAACTCCTGACCAGCCTGGCGCGGGTCCCCGAACTCCGCGTCGACGGCTCGGCGGAGGCTTGCCACCGGATCCTCAAGGACATCCTCGCGCTCCACAACGATTACGCCAACCTCTTGGTTTTTCGATCCAACGGAGATCTGTTTTGCGCCGCGGTGCCCCCGCAAGGCCCGATGAACGTCGCCGACCGGGATTACTTTCGCAGGACGGTGACAACCAAGCGCCTTTCGGTTGGGGAACTCGCTTTCGGCAGAATTGTCGGGAAACCCGTGCTGGTCATCGCCTATCCGCTCCTCGACCTAGCGGGCAAGATCGAGGCGGTGCTGGTTACATCCATAGACTTTTACTGGCTGAACCGCACCCTCGCCGCTAGCAGATTGGCTGAGGGCACGACGCTGACCTTGGTGGACAATCGGGGCACCGTTCTTGCCCATTATCCGCAGGGCGAGGGGTGGGTGGGCAAGTCTTTGCTGAAAGACCATGCGGCTTTCAGCAATATTCTAAACGACGGCGGCGAAGCTGCCTTTGAATCTGTGTCGCGCGACAATGTGTCGAGATTATTCTCCTTCGTTCCGGTTAGCGTCACACACCTCAAAGGAGTCTACGTGGGGACAGGCATACCCGTGAGCGTGGCGGATTCAGCTGAACACCGCGCACTCGTGCGCAACCTGCTCCTGATGGGCGCGGCGGCATTGCTCATATCTGCCTTGGCCTGGTTCGGCAGCGACGTGCTCGTGCTGCGCCGGCTGCGGGCACTGGCGCAGGCCGCGACAAGTCTCGCCTCGGGGAATCTGCAGGCGCGCACCGGTTTGCGCGAGGATGCCGGGGAGCTGGGACAACTGGGCCGCGCCTTCGACGATATGGCGCAATCCCTGGAGAGCCGGATGCAGGAGATCGAGCGCGTCGGTCGCACGTTGAAGACGCTCAGCGCCGGCAACCATACTTTGCTGCGCGGGACGGAAGAAACCGCCCTGCTGCAGGATATGTGCCGTGTTGTAGTCGAGGAGGGCGGCCACAGCGCGGCGTGGGTCGGCTACGCCGAGCAGGATCCGCAGAAAACGGTTCGCCTCGTGGCGCATGCCGGGATCGGTCGAGACATCATCGAGGACCTGCGGATCACATGGTCGGAGACCGGGTTCGGCCTCGGGCCGACGGGAACCGCGATCCGCACGCAAAAACCCTCGATATCGGCCGGCGCCAGCACTGTTCCCAGCTTCGAGCCCTGGCGCACGAAGATGATCGAGTACGGAATCGCGTCGGTTCTCGCCCTGCCGCTGAAAATAAACGGAAACATCATCGGCAGTCTGACGATCCATTCCACCGATCCCGGTGCCTTCAGCGAACCGGAAGTTGCGCTCTTCGAAGAGCTTGCGGACGATCTCGGATTCGGCATCGGCACGCTGCGGCTGCGCGCCGAGCACGAGCGCGTCACCGCCGCGATCGAACACGCCGCGTACCACGATGCGCTCACGGACCTGCCGAACCGCGCCTGGCTGCGCCGGCGCCTGGACGAGCTTATCGTCGACGCGCAGCAACAGCGCAGCACCGTCGCTTTGCTCATTCTTGACATCGAACGCTTTCGGGAAGTCAACGAAGCCTTGGGCTATCAGCAGGGGGACGCGCTGCTGCGACTGATCGGCGCGCGCCTGGGCGAGTTCGTCGCAGACGCAGGCGCCCTCGCCCGGCTTGGCGCCGATGAATTCGCCATCGTGCTGCCCGCGACCGACGCCGAAGCGGCAGTGCGCTTCAGCGAAAGCGTCCTCGACGCGTTGGCCCGACCGATTGAACTCTTCGGTTTTTCGATGGAGCTGCAAGCGAGCGTCGGCATCGCGCTCTATCCGGGGCATGCCGCCGGTGCCGGCCTCCTGATGCGCCGCGCCGACACCGCTGTCAGCGCGGCCAAGAAAACCGGAACGGGGTTTGCTTTCCCCGCGCAGGAAAGCGATCAGGGAACGGTGCGGCGCCTCGCGCTGACACGGGACCTGCGCCGCGCGATAGAGACCGACCAGCTGGTGCTTTACTGCCAGCCGAAAATCCACGTCGCGTCGGGCGCGGTGTGCGGCGGCGAAATGCTGGCGCGCTGGACGCACCCCGAACTCGGCGCCATCTCCCCCGGGGAATTCATTGCGATCGCGGAGCGCACCGGCCTGATCAAACCGCTGACCTACTGGGTGGTGAAAGAGGCGGCGCGGAACCTGCACGATTTTGCGGAAAAAGGGCTGGCGCTGCCGCTGGCGGTCAACCTTTCCGCGCGCAATCTGCGCGATCCCAGGCTGATCGAGCGCATCACCAGGCTATGCACCACCTGGGGCATCGCGCCGGCGCGCATGCCGCTCGAACTCACCGAGGGCGCCCTGATGGAGGATCCTGAAAACGCGCGCGCGGTGCTGGTCAGGCTTCACGACCTTGGATTCGAACTGCACATCGACGACTTCGGCACGGGATACTCGTCGCTCGCCTATCTGCAACGGCTG
>JAKAIH010000176.1 GCA_021825225.1 Pseudomonadota bacterium | reverse complement strand
CTCGGGCAGCAGCTGCCGGCACTCTGATTTAACTGCGCAGCCTGCTGCGCATAGCCGTGCCGGCTACAGGGCTGATCCAGCGCTCGCGGTCTCGATCAATTAAAATCGGGAGCCCTCAATCCAGTTCCCATCCTTAAACGCAAATCCATGACTCCATTGATCGAACGATTGCACGCCCTCGTCGGCGAGCCTGGACTCATCACCGCTGCGCAGGACATCGCTCCCTATGCCACCGACTGGCGCAAACGTTATTTCGGCAAGCCGCTGGCGGTGGTGAAGCCGGCATCGACTACGGAAGTAGCGGCGGTGATGCGGCTGTGCGCCGAGACGCGCACCGCGGTCGTGCCACAAGGCGGCAACACCGGCCTGTGCGGCGGCGCCACACCCGATGCGGCCGGTGCGCAAATCGTGCTCAATCTCTCACGCATGAACCGCGTGCGCGCGATCGACGCGGTCAGCAACACCATCACCGTCGAAGCGGGCTGCGTGCTCGCCAATCTGCAGCAGGCCGCAGCCGAGGCCGATCGCCTGTTTCCGCTGTCGCTCGCGGCCGAAGGCAGCTGCGAAATCGGCGGCAATCTCTCCACCAACGCGGGCGGCACCGCGGTGCTGCGCTACGGCAATGCGCGCGATCTGCTGCTCGGCCTGGAAGTGGTGCTGCCCGACGGGCAGGTGTGGGACGGCCTGAGAGGGCTGAGGAAAGACAATACCGGCTACGACCTGAAGCAGCTGTTCGTGGGCGCCGAAGGCACGCTGGGCATCATCACCGCTGCGGTGCTGAAGCTCTATCCGCGGCCGCGCGCCCGGGCCACTGCGCTCGTGGCCCTGGAGAGTCCGGCCAAGGCGCTGCGATTGCTGTCGCACATCCAGGGTGCCTGCGGCGACCGGCTCACCGGTTTCGAGCTGATGTCCGCGTTCTGTCTCGAACTGGTGGCAAAGCACTTCCCCGCGACGCAGCTGCCGTTCGCCGAGGCGCATCCGCAGTACGTGCTGCTGGAACTGTCGGATACGGCGAGCGCGGCGAACCTGGACGCTGCCTTGCATGATGCGCTGGTCGAGGCGAGCGAAGCGGGCCTGGTGCTCGACGCCGCAGTGGCTGCGAGCGAGGCGCAGGCCGCGGCGCTGTGGGCGCTGCGCGAGAACATTCCCGAGGCGCAGGTGCACGAAGGCAAGCAGATCAAGCACGACATCTCGGTGCCGATCTCGCGCATCGCCGAGTACATCGACGTCACCGATGCCGAGCTGCAGCGCGCCTTTCCCGGCGTGCGCATGGTCACCTTCGGCCACCTCGGCGACGGCAATCTGCATTACAACATCGCACCTCCCGCGGGCAGTGACGAGGACGCCTTCATGGCGCGCTCGGGCGAGGCGAGCCGCGTGGTGCACGACAGCGTCGTGCGCTTTTCCGGCTCGATTTCGGCCGAGCACGGATTGGGGCAGTACAAGCGCGGCGAGATTCTGCGCTACAAGTCGCCGCTGGAAATGGATCTGATGCGTCGGATCAAGGCCGCGCTCGACCCGCAGGGCATCATGAACCCGGGCAAGGTGCTGTAGCGCTGCAATACGCTGCGCCGGGAGGGCGAGCTCCCCTTCAGGCGCGCGCTTCGAGCGAGCGGTCCCAGAGATTGGGCAGAAGACGGTTGGCGTAGCCCGAGACCAGGGCGTGCGCTTCGCCGTTCGCAAGTGAAAACGTGCGCCGCATGAGCCCGCCGATATCGCCGCCGAACACGTGGATGCTGACCGCGGACTGGTCGCGCCGCTCGTTCGCGATCACATGAATGTCGCCGACGGCGGGCGAGGCGAGCTCGATGTCGCCCGAGCGGCACAGATGCTCGCCGGTCTTCTGCATCGGAGTCCCCTCGCCTTCGTGGCGGTATTCGTCGATGCGCTCGCTTCCGCGCAGCACACCGATCAGGCACCAGACGGTGTGATCGTGCACCGGGGTCTTCTGCCCCGCGGCGAGCACGAAACTGAGCACCGAAAAACGCCCCAGCGAATCGCAATGCAGCAGGTATTCCTGGTGATGCGCGCGGTGCGGCGCGGCGAATGCGTCGGGCAGCCAGTCGTCGTGCGCGATCAGTCCGGCGAGCAGCTCGCTGCCTTGGCGCACCATCGCCAGTTCCTCGCGGCCGTGGCGCTGCGCGAGGCCGGTCATGCCGATGACGAACTCGCGCAGGCGGCGGATGTTCTTCAACGGCGTTGCCTGTGCTCCCCGCGTGCGCCTAGACCGTCGCTTTGCGTATGCTGCGCTTCAGCTGGTGAATCTGGTCCAGCGCCGCTTTCAGCGCCTTGCGGTCGTGCGCCGCCAGTGCGGCGTCGCGCCTGGCCTTGGATTCCTTGATCTTCGCTTTGATCGCGGCCTTGTCTATGCCTTTCACTTCGTGGTGGGCCTTCATGTCTATGGCGAGGGCCTTGCACAGCGCGACCAGCAGGTGATCCTTGTTCAGCTGCGTGTAGCCCTGCACCGCTTCGTGGGTGATGCCTGCGGCGATCTCGCGCAGCTCGGCCAGGGGTTTGTGCTTCAGTTCCTCGTAGCTGTGGCTCATGGAGCTTCCTCCGGATGTTTGCTATGGACAGGGTTCGATTAAATCACAGCCGTGCGCGCCGGGGTAGATCCTCAGGTCGCGTCTGCGGACCGATCCCACAGGTTCGGCACCAGGGTGTTGGAATAGCCGGAGACGAAGGATTTGATCGCGCCGGTCTCACGCGCATAGACATGGCGTTTCACCGCGCCGATGTTGGCGCCGTAGACGTGGATGCTGATGGCAGGGCGGTCGGCGAGCGCGTTCGATACCGTGTGGATGTCGCCCACCGTGGGGGAGACCGCGTCGATGCCGCCGGGCTCGACGACGTGCTCGCCGGTCTTGCGCATCGGCTGGCCCTCCCCAGCGCGCTCGTATTCCTCGCACTTCTCGGCGCCGCGCAGCACCCCGACCAGGCCCCACACCGTATGGTCGTGCACCGGCGTGATATGCCCGGGCCCCCAGACAAAACTCACGACCGAGAAGCGCTCCAGCGGATCGCAGTAGAGCAGGTATTGGCGATAGGTATCGGCATGCGCCTGGGCGAACTCCTGCGGCAGCCAGTCGTCGCGCGCGATCAGGCGGGCAAGCAGCTTCCTGCCCTCGCGCAGCATCGCGGCTTCGTCCTGGCCCAGTTTCTCGACTGCGCGCGTCATGTCCTGGACAAAGCTGCGCAGAGGTCCGATGTTGCCCATGGTGTGTCCTTGATGATCGCGCCAATTGGCTCAATGCTAGAATGAATTCGAGCCCGCGTTTGCACCGCAGCGGCGCCGCACACGGACAGGAGCTAATCATCACCGATCCGATCAAGCGTGTCCAGCGTCTGCGCTGGACCGCCTTTGCGCTGGGCGCGATGGCGTTCGTGCTGGCGTTTTTTCATCGCCTCGCCCCGGGCGCGATTGCGGGGGAGTTGCAGCGCGCGTTCGGCATCTCCAGCGCGTCCCTGGGCCTGCTCGCCGCCACCTATTTCTACATCTATTTCGCCATGCAGGTGCCCTCGGGCATACTTGCCGATACGCTGGGGCCGCGCAAGCTGTTCACGGCCGGGGCGCTGGTAGGCGGAGTAGGATCGACGCTGTTCGGCCTGGCGCCGGACTTCGGCCTCGCGCTCGCCGGGCGCTTCCTCGTCGGGCTGGGCGTGTCGGTCGCGTTCATTTCAGTGCTGAAGCTCAATGCGGCCTGGTTTCCCGAGCGCCGCTTCGCCACCATGACCGGGCTGCTGGTGTTCATCGGCAATCTGGGCGGGCTGCTGTCTGCCGAGCCGCTGGCCTGGGCCGCGGCGCACGGTGTCTGGCGCGGCGTGTTCGTCGGTGCTGGCGCGCTGTCGACGCTGCTCGCCGTGTTCACCTGGCTGTTCCTGCGCGACAACCCGCGCCAGCTCGGCCTGCCCTCGATGCAGCAACTCGAAGGCAAGCCGGAGTTTCCGCCGGCGCGCGAGAACTGGCGCGCGGCGCTGGCGACGGTGCTCGCGAATCCGCGCACCTGGCCCGGCTTCCTGGTGCAATTCGGCCAGATCGGCGCCTATCTTTCCTGGGGCGGCTTGTGGGCCATTCCCTATCTGCACGAAGTGCATGGCATGGATCGCCAACTCGCTGCCTGGCATATCAGCCTCATGATCCTGTGCTTTGCCCTGTGTTCGCTCGCCGTGGGCGCGCTGTCGGACCGCATCGGCCGGCGCACTCCGCTGATGCGCGCGCTCGGCTTTCTGTTCATGCTCTCCTGGCTGCCCTGGCTCTGGGGCGGGCAACTGCCGGTCGCACTTTCGCTCGGGCTGTTCGCGCTCACGGGCGCCTCGATCTCCGGCGTCACCCTGGTCTGGACCTGCGCCAAGGAAGTCAATCCGCCGGCGTACTCGGGCATGTCGACCAGCGTGGTCAACACCGGTGGTTTTCTCGGCCCGGCCCTGCTGCAGCCGCTGGTCGGCCTGGCGCTGGACCTCGCCAGCCGCGGACGCGCACACACACCGGGTGACTGGCGCCTGGGACTTGCGGTACTCTTCGCCTTCGCGCTGCTGGGCTGGCTGAGCACGTTTCTCGTCACCGAGACGCGCTGCCGCAATATCTATCGGGAACCGACATGAACGACCAGGCCATCATTCTCTTTGCTCACGGCGCGCGCGATCCGGATTGGGCAGGGCCCTTCGAAAAAATCAAACAGCAGCTGCAGGCGGCGCGGCCGCGGACGCAGGTAGCACTTGCGTTTCAGGACTTCATGTCGCCGACGCTGGACGAAGCCGTGGCGCAGCTTGCGGCGCTGGGCGCAAAGCGCGCCGTGCTGGTGCCGCTGTTCATGGCGCAGGGCGGTCACCTGAAGCAGGACCTGCCGCGGCTGGTGGCGAAGATACGCGGGCAGCACCCGCAGCTTGAACTGCAGCTCATGCCCGCGATCGGCGATTCGCCCGAAATTCTGCAGGCGATCAGCGACTGGGTGCTGCGCGGGCTTGCGATCTAGCGTCCTGAGTCCTTATTCCTTGTGAACCGGATCGCGCTCCGTTGCGGCGTTGCGGTCTGGCGCGGACGAAAAACCGTCCGCGCGGATCGTCGATTGCGCACGGATGAAAAGCGTATCCGTGCGCAATCGACGATCTTGCAAGAAACCCCCACGCCTTCCCGATTTTGACCATAACCGCGCTTTCTGTATGGATGTGTTTTTCATCCATACAGAAAGCGCGGTTGGCGCGCGCAGCGCGCAGGTTTTGTGTTTGCATGCGGTACCGATGAATGCGGTGCCGATGAATATGCCGCATAGATATCGTTCAGGCGATGCCGGCGTTCCCTTGCACGCCCTTCAGCCGCGGCAGTTCGAGCTGTAACGGCTTGATCAGCTTGCGCCCGCGCAGGTGGCGCGCCATGAGGTCCCAGATCGGCTCGCCGCCTGCCGTCTTCGCCGCTTCCGACACCGGCGCCCAGCCTGCGACCTTGTATTTCTTCGCCGCCTCGATCGGCTTGCCCTTGAGCGCCATGTCCCCGATGCGAGCGCCCGCTTTCGCATTCGGATCGCAGCTGTAGGCGAGACCGCCGACGCGCACCATGTCGCCGCCCTGCTGGTAATACGGATCGGCGTTGAACAGGTTGTCGCACACGTCCTCGAGGACGCTTTTGATCGTCTCGCCGCTCATTTCGGTCACGGTGGTATAGGGATAGGTGATCGAAGTCTGGTCCATCAGGTGTTCCATCAGGATGGGTTCGCCCGGCAGCAGGCTCGTGCCCCAGCGGAAGCCGGGCGAAAACGCGATCGGTGCGTCTTTTTCGGCCATCAGACCTTCGAGTATCAGCTGGTCGAAGGTGCCGTTGAAATTGCCGCGGCGGTAGAGCAGGCCCTCGGTCAGCGCGAGCTGCTCGCCCAGCTTCGCCGCGTAGGGTGCGCGCACTTTGGCGATCAGCGCTTCCATCCCGCGGTCGGCGGGGAGCAGATTCGCGAACACCGGCAGCAGCCGGTAGCGGAAATCGGATACCTTGCCGCCCTTGACATCGAAGTCGAGCACGCCGAGGAACTTGCCGTTGGAGCCGGCATTGGTGACCAGTGTCTTGCCGCCGGCGTTGGAGACGATCACCGGCGCCGGCATGCCGTCGTGGGTGTGCCCGCCGAGGATCGCATCGATGCCGCGCACGCGCGAGGCGAGCTTGAGATCCACATCCATGCCGTTGTGCGACAGCAGCACCACGGCCTGCGCGCCCTTGCCGAGCGCAGA
>JAKAIH010000175.1 GCA_021825225.1 Pseudomonadota bacterium | reverse complement strand
CGGTTCCCGGAAGGAGCTGCCTGCGTTGAGGGAACAAAGGGCGTTCTGTGGCTACCCGCGCGTATTCGAGCATTCATTATTTGACCCTGGCCAATGGCTTGTCGGCCGTGCTTTTCGTCGCTTTCGCCGCGATATTTTCCTGGGGAACGTGGCAAAGCGAAAAGGCGGCGCAGCTGCGCCAGCTGTCAGACGTGGCGGCGCTGGGTGCGGGGTCTCTGGATTCCTATTTCCGGCATCTGGAAATCGAACTGCAGGAATTGGGCCTGGACCTGGAGGACGGGCCGGGCCGCTTCGACCCGGAACGCACGCGTTCCCTGTTGCAGCGCTTCAGCCGACGTCATCCCGACCTGCGCGACGCCGCGATAGTCGGCATGGACGGCAGGATCCTGGCTTCGGCGCGGGCGCATGCCGGCGCGCGCCTTTCCCGCGCAGCCGAACTGTCCTGGTTCGCGCAGTTTCGCGACGCGGCCGTGAGCGGACAGGGCCTGGCCATCGGACGGGTTGTTCCCGGGCATGCGCCCGAAGAATGGACTGTTCCGCTTGCCTTCCTGTCCCGCGATGCGCAAGGGGCGCCGCGCTATCTGGTTTGCGCCGACCTGCCGCTGGCGCGGCTGCGTGGATACTGGGAAGACCTTGCGCCCGTGCACGGGGTGAAGCTGGCGCTGCAGCGCGACGATGGGTACCTGGTGAGCCGGTATCCGCCGCCTGCGGCCGAGCAGTTGACAGACGTCTATGCGCTGCCGCGCCGCGGAGCGCTGGCCGATTGGCTGCAGCGGCAAGGCGGTCCTTCCGCCGGTGCGGTCGAGGGCGTCGGCGGCCTGGACCCAGGCGAGCGCCTGTTTGTGTTTCGCCGCCTGGCGCGCTATCCGCTTACCGTCGACGCAAGCGTGCACACATCGGCTCGGCTCACCGCGTGGTGGAACAGAATGCAGTATCCCTGCCTGCTGCTGGCCCTGCTGCTCGCGGCCGGGGCGCTGGTCCATGCGCGCACGCGGCGGCGCCTGCGCGCGTGGGAGGCGGAGCGCGAGCGCCGCGAACGGGAAGCGCGCGAACTCAACCGGGAACTCGCGCGGCGGGTGGAGGAACTGGAGGCCACGAAGCTGGAGCTCGATTCCTTCAGCTATTGCGTGGCGCACGATTTGCGCGCGCCCTTGCGTGGCATCGACGGTTTCGCCTATCAGCTGCGCAAGGTCTACGGCGAGCAGATCGGCGAGAGCGGACGCGCTTACCTGGACCGCATTCGCGCCGCGAGCCTGCAACTGGGCGGCACCATGGATGAGTTGCTCAGGTTAAGCGAAACCGAGCTGCACGCGTTCCGGCGCGAGGGCGTGGATCTGTCGGCGCTGGCGCGCGAGGTCGTCGCGGGGCTGGAGGCAGGCGGACGGCGCCCCGGCCTGCAATGGTCGATTGCGCCGGGTGTGCGCGTCGAGGGCGACGTGCGCCTGCTGCGCCTGTTGCTGCAGAACCTGTTCGACAATGCCCTGAAATTCACCAGCGGTCGCGCCGCGGCGTGCATCGAATTCGGCGTGTGGCCGGAACTGCACGAGGGCCAGGCGGTGTATTTCGTCAAGGACGATGGCGTCGGCCTCGATATGAAGCACGCGGCCAGCTTGTTTCGCGCATTCGAGCGCCTGCATCCGAAAGAGGCATTCCCCGGGCACGGAATCGGTCTCGCCCTGGTGCAGCGCATCGTCCGGCGCCATCGCGGTCAGCTGTGGGCCGAAGGAGCCCCGGGGCAGGGGGCGATGTTCTACTTCACGCTCGGCTAGCCGCGCCGCTGAGGCGCCGCGTGCGGCGCCTCAAGCCAGGTTCGCGACCGCGAACGCCACCAGCGCGCAGGCGCCCAGCGTCAGGAAAAAAAGGTCGCGCAGGTTTCTCTTGTCGGAAGGGGTAACCCCTTCTTTCTTCTTGCCCATGATGTTCCATTCGTAGACGATCAGCAGCAGCCCGAGGCCGGCCGTGATCAGCACGGATTTCATTACCAGAGTCATGACTTTCCCCCAATCCCGATAATCGGTCAGATCTTCATCGGCAAGATTACCATTTGCGGGCGGCGCTGTATTGCCGCCGCGGCGGGCGCATGAGTACGCGCCGCATTGCGACTCAGGACGAGGGCCGGAGTTGCTTTTCGATGCGCCGCGCGAACACCGTCATTTCCTTCGCGGCCTGTTTGTCGCCCTTGTTCTCGGCTGCGGCGATGCCCTGGCGGTAGGCATCCAGCGCCGCCTGCGCCTGCCCGGTCTCGGCGAGCGCCTTGCCGAGCAGCTTCCATGCCGCCGAATAGAGGGGATCGCGCGCCACCGCTTCGCGCAAATGCAATTGCGCGCGGTGCGCATCGCCGCTCTTCAGATATTCGTTGCCGAGGGAGAAGCGCAGCAATGCGCCGTCGCGTGGCGTGCCGATGAGCCTATGCAGATTGGCGATGACGGTAGCGGTCATTGTAAGATTCGCCCATCGCGGGAAACAATCCGCGGCCGGGCCGCAATTATAGGCCCGAATTGCGCTCTCAACTTTGCAGGATGCACCGCAACCATGTCCAAAACCGTGATATCCACGCCGCATGCGCCCGGGGCCATCGGCACCTACTCGCAGGCGCTGCGCTGCGGCAACACGATCTACCTGTCGGGGCAGATCGGCCTCGATCCGGCGAGCATGCAACTGGTCGAGGGCATAGACGCGCAGGTGAAACGCGTGTTCGACAATCTGCAGGCGGTGGCCGCGGCCGCCGGCGCATCGCTCGATGCCGCCGCGAAAGTGACCATCTATCTGACGGACCTCGCCCATTTCGTCAAGGTCAACGAAACGATGGCCGCCTATTTCAAGCAGCCCTATCCGGCGCGCGCCGCGATCGGCGTCGCCGCGCTGCCGCGCGGCGCCCTCATCGAAGCCGATGCGATCCTGGTAATCGAGTGAGCGGCGCGGGTTAAGGCGTGAAGCTCAAGTCCGCGCGTGCCCTGGGCGCCGTTCCGGTGCGCGCGCGCAGTGCGCCGCGTGCCCGGCCTTCCGCGCCGGCGCCCGCTGCACCCTCCCTCAAAACCAAGCTGGCCAAGCTCGGCATCCGGCGCCAGTTCGATCTGGTGCTGCATCTGCCGCTGCGCTACGAAGACGAGACCCGGCTCACCGCAATCGCCGACGCGCGCGAGGGCGCACCGGTGCAGGTCGAGGGCACGGTGCTCGACAGCCAGATCGCCTATCGCCCGCGGCGCCAGCTCGTGTGCAAGATCGAAGACGACAGCGGCCTGCTGTACATGCGCTTCCTCAATTTCTACGGCAGCCAGGCGAAGGCCCTGGTCGCAGGGGCGCGCGTGCGCGCCTTCGGCGAAGTGCGCGCTGGTTTTTTCGGCGCCGAGATGATCCACCCGCGCTATCGCGTGGTGCGCACAGCCACGCCGCTGCCCGAGGCGCTGACGCCGATCTATCCGACCACCGCCGGCCTGCCGCAGGCGGCGCTGCGCCGTCTGATCGAGCAGGCGCTGGCGCAATGCGAACTCGACGAGACCCTGCCGCGGGAGATCGGCGAGCGCTTCGGCATGCCCGCATTTCGCGACGCCATCGACGCCCTGCACCATCCGCGGCCCGGCGAGGACGCGCGCGCGCTCAGCGGGCGCACCCATCCCGCGTGGCGGCGCATGAAGCTCGATGAGCTGTTGGCGCAGCAATTGTCGATGCGTCTGCATTACCGCGAGCGCAAGAGCAGGAGCGCGCCGGCGCTAATGCAGGCCGGGGCGCTCAGCGCCGGGCTGCTCGGGCAGCTGCCGTTCCGGCTGACACAGGCGCAGGCCCGCGTCTGGACCGAAATCGAGCGCGATCTGGGCGAGGCGCATCCGATGCACCGCCTGCTGCAGGGCGATGTCGGCAGCGGCAAGACGGTGGTGGCGGCGCTGGCGGCGCTGCGCACGGTCGAAAACGGATATCAGGCGGCGGTCATGGCGCCCACCGAGATTCTGGCCGAGCAGCATTACCGCAAATTCTCCGAGTGGCTCGCTCCCCTCGGCGTGCGCTTGAGCTGGCTCTCGGGCAGCCAGAAAAAGAAGGAGCGCAGCGCGGCTGCCGCGGACATCGCCTCGGGCGCGACGCGCGTCGCAGTGGGCACGCACGCACTGTTCCAGGAGGGCGTGGTGTTCCAGTCGCTGGGCCTTGCCATCGTCGACGAGCAGCACCGCTTCGGCGTGGAGCAGCGCCTCGCGTTGCGGGCCAAGGGTTCTGGCAGCGGGGCTGCGGGCGCGGCGCGCACGGAGCCGCATCTGCTGATGATGAGCGCCACGCCCATACCGCGCACGCTGTCGATGAGCTATTACGCCGATCTGGACGTATCGTTGATCGACGCATTGCCGCCCGGAAGAAAGCCGGTCACGACCAAGCTAATCGCCGCCGAGCGCCGCGACGAGGTGCTCGCGCGCGTGCGCGATGCCTGCCGCGCCGGGCGCCAGGCCTACTGGGTGTGCCCGCTGATCGAAGACAACGGGCTCGCGGAAGACGCGGCGGGCGGAGCGCGCGCGCCGGGGCGGCATCCGGGGCGCAGGCAGGCGGAGGCGCTGCAGCTGCAGACCGTGCTCGACACCCACGCGCGGCTCGCCGCCGAATTTGGGGAGCTCAGGGTGGGGCTGGTGCACGGGCGCCTCGCGGCGGCGGAGAAGGCGGCGGTGATGGCGGATTTCACGGCGGGCAAAATCCAGCTGCTGGTCGCGACCACGGTGATCGAGGTCGGCGTCGACGTGCCCAACGCCTCGCTCATGATCATCGAGCACGCCGAGCGTTTCGGGTTGGCGCAGCTGCACCAGCTGCGCGGCCGCGTGGGGCGCGGCGCCGACGAAAGTGCCTGCATCCTGCTGTACCAGAAACCGTTGGGCGGGATCGCTCGCGCCCGGCTCAAGGTCGTGTACGAGACCGGCGATGGCTTCGAGATCGCGCGCCAGGACCTGCTGCTGCGCGGGCCGGGGGAGTATCTGGGAGTGCGCCAGAGCGGCGCGCCGCTGCTGCGCTTCGCCGACATCGAGCTCGATGCCGATTTGCTCGAAGCCGCGCGCGATCTGGCGCCGCAACTGCTGCGGCAGCACCCGGAGCACGCGCGCCGCCACCTGGCGCGCTGGCTGGCGGGAAAAAGCGAATTGATGAAGGCTTAAATCGGACGAACCGGAATCGAGCGCAGTGTCTCCGGCCAAGGAAAAGACATGAACATCGATCAGATCAAGCAGCGGCTCACGCTCTACGAAAAGCTGATGCGGCTGGACAAACCGATAGGCACGCTGCTGCTCCTTTGGCCTACGCTATGGGCGCTGTGGATCGCCTCTGGCGGCCGGCCGGGATGGATGATGACCTGGATCTTCTGCCTCGGCACGCTGTTGATGCGCTCCGCGGGTTGCGTCATGAACGATCTCGCCGACCGCAACTTCGATGCGCACGTCAAACGCACCAGGGAGCGCCCGCTCGCCGCCGGCCTGGTGAGCGTGAAAGAAGCGCTGTGGCTGGCCGCGGCCGTGACCCTGGCCGCGTTCTGCCTGGTGCTCACGCTGAACAAGTTCGCGATAGCGCTGTCCTTTGTCGCGCTCGCTCTTGCCGCCAGCTATCCGTTCACCAAGCGCTTTTTCTCGATCCCTCAGGCCTATCTGGGCGTGGCCTTCGGTTTCGGCATCCCGATGGCATTCGCGGCGGTATCCAACCTGCTGCCCGCGCTGTGCTGGTGGCTGCTATTGGCGAATATTTTCTGGGCCGTCGCCTATGACACCGAGTACGCGATGGTGGACCGCGACGACGACCTCAAGATAGGCATCAAGACCTCCGCCATCCTGTTCGGACGCTACGACGTCGCCGCGGTGATGCTGTGCTACGTGGCCATGCTTGCGGTGCTGGTGCTGATCGGCATGAAACTTCAGTTCGGCCTGTATTACTATCTGGGACTGGGCGCTGCCGGCCTCCTCATGCTGTATCACTACACGCTGATACGCGGGCGCGCGCGCGCGGGCTGCTTCAAGGCTTTTTTGCACAACAACTGGGTCGGCGGAGTCATTTTTGCCGGAATCGCCGCGAATTACGTCTGGCGTTAACAGGATCTGCATTCATGCGCTACAAGGATCTGCGCGACTTTATCGCGCAACTGGAACAACAGGGCGAGTTGAAACGCGTCGCAGTCGAGGTCGATCCGCGCCTGGAGATGACCGAGGTATGCGACCGCGTGCTGCGGGCCGGCGGCCCGGCCATCCTGTTCGAAAAGCCCAAGGGTTTTGACGGCGCGAACGGCCGGCCGCGCATTCCGGTG
>JAKAIH010000174.1 GCA_021825225.1 Pseudomonadota bacterium | reverse complement strand
CTTGCACCGGCGCGCAGCAAAACGGGCACCCCCCCCCCGGGGTGCCCGTTTTTTATGCTGAAGGAGCCACGGTGCGCGCGCGCGCGCGCACCGTGCGCGTGGAGCGTGAAGCCGGTTTCGTTTCACGCGTGAAATTGGCAGTGCGCTGGCGCATCGCGGCGAGGGCGGTGCGCCCCTTGGCGGTGAGAAAAGGCTCGACCAAAAGCCCCAAGCCCTCGGCCACGTATTTCCCCAGACTGAACCTGGAGCGAAAGGCCCAGTGTTTGAGCGCCCAGGCGTGACAGAAATGCACGTACTGATAGACCAAAAGGTACTCATTCACCTGGCGCATGTACCCTGCGGCGATGCAGGCGCGCACGCAGTCCTGCAGCAGGCGGTTGGTCCTGAGTTCTTCCTGCTTTACCAGGGTCCTGCGATCGGCGCGCAGCGACTTGGTCGAGCGGTAGGCAAGAACCGTCGCCTCGCGCAATCCGTCCACGATGGTGCAGTAGGCCCACAATGCCATGCACAGGCGCTCGACCGGATGCTTGATGCCTTCCAGGCGCGGCGGGATCTCCTTTTCGTAGGTCTCGAGCACCAGCTTGAGCGACAGCAGCAGGACGTCGTCCTTATCTCCGAAATACTGGTAGATCAGTCCGGTGCTGACTCCGGCTTCGCGCGCAATCTGCGAGATGGTGGTGGTGTAATAGCCTTTGTCCGAAAACAGCTTCACCGCGGCGCGCAGGATCTGCCCGCGCCGTTCCTCCACCAGCTTGATGTCGGTGACCACGCTGGCCACATGCCCCGGCAATTTCATTGGGAATCCGCTGCAGAATGAGAGGACGCTGCGCCGCGCCGCCCGCCGTTTGCAGCGAGCGTTGCGGCAAGCGCGCGATGGCGCCTCAATTGCCCTCGAACGCCGGCTTCTGCTTCGCCACGAACGCGTTGTAGGCGCGCGTAAAGTCCTTGGTCTGCATGCAGATCGCCTGCGCCTCGGCCTCCGTCTCCAGCGCCTGCTCGATGGTCTGGTTCCATTCCTGGTGCAGGCATTTCTTGGTCATGGCATGCGCAAAATACGGGCCGTCGGCGATTTCCTTCGCCATCGCGTGCGCGCGCCCGAGCAGCTTGTCCTTGGGCACGATTTCGTTGTAATAGCCCCATGCCTGCCCTTCCTGGGCCGACATGGCGCGCCCGGTGTAGAACAGCTCCGAGGCGCGGCCTTGGCCGATAATGCGCGGCAAAATTGCACATGCGCCCATGTCGCAGCCGGCCAGGCCGACGCGCACGAACAGGAACGCGGTCTTGCACTCCGGCGTGCCATAACGCAGGTCGCTCGCCATGGAGATGATCGCCCCGGCGCCGGCGCAGATGCCGTCGACTGCCGAAATGATGGGTTGCGGGCAGGTGCGCATCTCCTTCACCAGGTTTCCGGTCATGCGGGTGAATGTGATCAGCCCGGTCATATCCATTTTGGTCAGGGGGCCGATGATTTCATGTACGTCGCCGCCCGAGCAGAAATTGCCGCCCTCGCCGGTGAACACCACGGCGCGCACGTCTTCGGCGTACTGCAGTTTGTGGAAAGTGTCGCGCAGCTCGGCGTAGCTCTCCAGCGTCAGCGGGTTCTTGCGTTCGGGACGATTCAGCGTGATCGTGCCCACCCGGTCCTTGACTTCCCATTTGAAGTGCTGCGGATGCCACTCGGCGGCCTTGAGTTTGTACATGCGATTCTCCTGACGATTGGTGATTGATAGGTATGAATTCAGCCCGCCAGTACCAGGCCGCCGCTGACGCTCAGGATCTGGCCGGTGACGAAACTCGCGCTGCTGCTGGAAAAGAACAGCACCGCGTCGGCGATCTCCGAGGGCTGCGCGAGGCGACCCATGGGTGTGACGCGCACGAAGGCTTCGCGATGTTTCTCCGGTACGGCCGCCAGCAGCGGCGTGTCGGTCGGTCCGGGACAGACGCAGTTCACATTGATGTTGAAGCGCGCCATTTCCCGCGCCAGGGACTTGGTAAAGGCGATCGCACCGCCTTTCGCGCCGGCATACACCGACTCGCCCAGGCTGCCGACGCGTCCGGCGTCGCTGGAGACGATGACGATCTTGCCCGCCTTGCGCTCGATCATGTCGTCGAGAAAGGCGCGCGTCACCGCGATCGGGCCGAACAGGTTGAGGTCGATTACCTTGCGCCAGAAATCAGGCGTGTTCTTGACGAAAGGCTCCACCTTGCCCCAGCCGGCAACATTGGCGACGATGTCCACGTGTTCGCGCCGCGCATAGGCCGCGCGCTTGAACGCCTCGATCGATTCGAGGTCGGTCACGTCGAGCCGGATGAAGTCGGCGCCCAGTCCTTTGGCGCGGATCGCCGCCGCGCTTTGCTCGCCTGCCTCCACGGCAATGTCGCCAAGCAGCACATGCGCCCCTGCCCGCGCCAGGGTTTCCGCGGTCGCCCGCCCGATTCCGGATGCCGCTCCGGTTACCACCGCCGTCTTGCCGTCCAGTTGCATATTCAACTCCGCAATAAGAAATCTGTTCCAGAATAAGCGGGGAAACCTGCTGCCGGCGTTCCCGCGGATCGCTCCGTCCCGGCGCCGTGCGCAAGGCACTTTCCAGCCGCTCCACTATGCGCTACAATCGGAATGAATGAATGTTCATTCAGTCACGATAAAGTAACACAGATGCCGGCGAAAAGGCAAGAAGCGATGCGGCGCCTGGCGCAGCAGAGCTGTAGCGCGGACGTTTGCAGAGGGTCAATTGACACAGCAGACACAAATCAGCATAGTGTGCCGAATCAACAGCCGGTCCGGGCGCGCGCCGCATGCCGCCACGGCGCGTGGCGCCTCGAGGAGATTTCGTGCATAGCAGCGGGACAGCCGCCCGGCGTTTTCCCAGCCGGGTCGGGCGACATCATTCTGAAGCTGCCGATCGGGGCCGTCGAGTCGCGGGCCGGGTTGCGAGCCTTGAGCTTGATCTGAACCGGCGCAGGTTTGCGCGCCGGGGCGTTGCGGATTTTTGAAAAGGAGTTTGAATTGAGTTACGTCATAGACATGTGGCCGCAGCCTTCGCTGCCTGTACTTGGTTCCAATGACCGTTTTCCGGTGCGGCGCATATTCTGCGTCGGCCGCAACTATGTCGAACACCAGAAGGAAATGGGTGGCGACGGACGCGAGCAGCCGTTTTTCTTCTGCAAGGCGCCGCATGACCTGGTAGCGGTTAACGCCGGCGAGAGCGGCCGGATTCACTACCCGCCGATGACCAGCAACTATCATTGGGAAACCGAAATGGTCGCGCTGATCGGCAAGGGTGGCCGCAAGATTTCCGCCGAACGCGCGAACGACCACATCTGGGGCTATGCCATCGGCCTGGACATGACCAGGCGCGACTTGCAGCAGCTGGGCAAGGACAAGGGCCGCCCGTGGAGTTTCGGCAAGGACTTCGACCAGGCCGCGCCCTGCGGTCCGGTCACGCCCGCGAGCAAGGTCGGGCATCCGTCCAAGGGCAAGCTTTGGCTCAAGGTGAACGGCGCGTTGCGCCAGCAATCCGACATCGATCAGATGATCTGGAGCGTGCCCGAGCAGATCGCGTTCCTGACGCAGTACTACACGCTCGAAGCCGGCGACGCCATTTTCACCGGCACCCCGGCCGGAGTGGGCGCCGCCAAGGCGGGTGACGAGTTGGTGGCCGGCGTCGACGGCCTGGGCGAGTTGCGCGTGAGCATCGTCGCGCCGCTCTAGACCGGGCCGCCGCAGCGCATGAACGCCGCCGCTTATCTGCTAGCTACCGGGCAGGGCAGCGCGAGTGCGCTGGAATGCGGCGCAGAGCGTTTGACCTACGCCGAGCTGCGCGACGCGGTGGCGCGCGCGGCCGGCGCCTGGCGTGCGCGCGGGCTCGAGGAGGGCGGGCGTGTGCTGGTGTACGCGCCCGACGGCATTGCCTGGGTGATCGCCTATCTGGGCGCGATCTGGGCGGGAGGCATCGCCGTGGGCCTGAACTCGCGCCTGTTCGAGCGCGAACTGACCGTGGTGCTGTCGGAATCCGGCGCGCGCTTCATCTGGTGCAACGAAAGCTCGCGCGCTCTCCTGGAGCGGCTGCTCGCGAATATCGCCGACCCGCCGCGGCTGGTAATCGACGCGCAGTGGAGCGAAGCCTTGAACGCGGCGCTTCCCGTTCCGGCCGCCGCGATGGCCGACGACGCCATGGCGCTGTGGGTGTACACCTCCGGCACCACCGGCCTGCCCAAGGCGGTCATGCATGCGCAGCGCACCGTGATCGCCTGTGCCGATTTCGCCCGCGACATCCTCGGACTCGGCCCGCAGGATCGCATCTACGCCTCATCCAAGATGTTCTTCGCCTATGCGCTCGGGAACAGCCTGTGCGCAGGTTTGCGCCTGGGCGCGACGGTGATCCTGGACAGCGAATGGCCTACCGCCGAGCGCGTAGCGGAAGTGGTCGAGCGGCATCGCCCGACGGCGCTGTTCTCCGTGCCCACGCTTTACCTCAAGATGCTCCAGGGCGGCGTGGCCGCGCGGCTCGCCGCCGCCGGCGTGCGCTGCTACGGATCGGCGGGCGAGGCGCTGCCCGCGGCAGTGCGGCGCGAATGGCGCGAAGCGACCGGCGTCGCGCCGGTCTCGGGCTACGGCGCGTCGGAAACCGTGGTGCTGGTGTTTTATTGCGACAACGACAGCGGGCTGCTGAAGCCCTCGCCGCGGCTCGAATTCCGCATGCGCGACAGCGGCGACAGCACGGCGCCGCAGCGGCTGTGGCTGCGCCACCCCTCGATCGCGCTCGGCTACTGGCGGCGCCCCGAAGCCGAATGCGACAGCTTCTCCGACGGCTGGTTTTCTCCGGGTGATCTGTTTCGGCGGCGTGACGACGCAACTATGGAGATTTGCGGGCGGGACGACGACATGCTCAAAATCTCCGGGCAGTGGGTGAGCATCCTCGATGTCGAACAAACGCTGTTGGGCGCAAGCGCCGGCTGCGTCGAGGGCCTCGCGGCGGTTGGTTTCGAAAACGCCGAGGGCCTGGTTTCGATCGCCTTGTTCGCAGTGGCCGCCCCGCGGCAGGAAACGCAGGCACGCGAGCGCCTCGAGGCGGGCATAGCGGCATTGCCGAAACTAAAGCGGCCGCGCCTGATCAAATGGGTGAACGAGCTGCCCCTCACCGCCACCGGCAAGCTGCAGCGGCGCAAACTCAAAGACCTGTATCTCGGGGGTGCGACATGAGCAGCGAGCAGCGGCGCCGCAGCGCGGGGATGCGACCGGCCGCGATTGGCGCAGGGTGCCGACGGTGCGCAGACGGAACCTCTGAGCCGATTAGAAAGGCGGCCGCGTCAGCGGTCGAGCGCAGGGCTAGAACGGCCGGTATTGGCACAGGCTTATGTTATCCTCGCGCGTTTCTCGATTGGGACGCAAGCGGATTCCACGGCGCTGCGACGCGGCTTGCGGGTGTTTTTTCGAACAAATACTTCCGGGAGGCTCATGCTGCCACCACGCATAGATAGCAAGGCCGTGCAGGCCGCGATGGGCGAATACGCCGATAAGAAAGAGACGCTGGCGCAGCGCGCCGCGATCTACCAGGACTTGATCGGCTTCGTCCCGCCGCGCATTGAGGCGCGGCTCAATGTCACCGGCGCGCTCGACCCGCAGATGCTGGATCTGCAGGAGCGTATCCGCGAGCATGGCATGTACCCCAAGTGCTTCGACGTGAAAACCGCCCAGATGATGCTGTTCGGCATGCTGCTGATGGACTTGAGCGATGCCGCACCGCTGCATGCGATCGCGGCGCGCCGCGCCGGCGCCAGCTGGGAGGAACTGCAGGGGGTAATCAACCTTTGCTTTCTGTTCCGCGGTCTGCCTGCGGCCAATCGCGGCGCGGAAATCCTCGCCAACGTGGCCAAGCGCGAGGCCGATGCCAAGGCCGCCTGATCCGGGGATAACACATGAATCCAGGACTCATAGCCGCTGCCGTCGTTCCGCACGTGCCGACACTCGGCCTGGCGCAGAATACGCCGGATTTCCAGCTGACCCTGGTCGAGGGCGAGCGCGCGCTGGGGCGAGCCTTGCGCGAGCTGAAGCCGGATCTGTTCGTGGTCAACTCGTCGCACTGGATCTGCACCTTCGGCTGGTATGCAACCTGCCAGGGCGTGCACGAAGGCATGTGCGTGGCCGACGAGGCGCCGGACCTGATCCCGGGCATCCCGTACCGGCGCAAGGGCGACAGCGAGTTTGCATCGGCCCTGCTCGGGGAATGGCAAGCGCAAGGGATTCCGGGCGGCCGCAACGACACGCCGCACTACGCCTGGGACTAC
>JAKAIH010000173.1 GCA_021825225.1 Pseudomonadota bacterium | reverse complement strand
GGCGAGGCCGCGGCTAGCCGCGGATTCCAAACGAGCGCCGCGTCGAGCCGCGGCTTTGTGGCAGCAGTGGAAATGTGCAACAACAACGGCCATTGCCGCAAGTTCGACGCCGGCACCATGTGTCCGTCCTACCGCGCCACCGGCAACGAGCGCGACCTGACCCGCGGCCGCGCCAATACCCTGCGCCTCGCGCTCTCGGGACAGCTGGGCGCCGGCGCCTTCACCTCGGATGCGATGCGCGAGGCCATGGATCTGTGCGTGAGCTGCAAGGGCTGCAAGCGCGAATGCCCTACCGGCGTCGACATGGCGAAAATGAAAATCGAGTTTCTGTACCACTACGTCAAACGTCACGGCATTTCGCTCAAGGACCGGCTGATCGCCTGGCTGCCGCGCTACGCGCCCTGGGCCGCGCGCCTGCCCGCGCTCGCCAACCTGCGCGATTCCGTTCCCGGGCTGGCGCGCCTGGGTGAACTGTTCTTGGGTCTGTCGGCAAAACGCTCCCTGCCGAGGTGGCGCGGCGATGCGTTTTTGTCCGATTCCCGCCCTGTCGCTGCCGCGAGCCAGGCGGGGCAGCGCGAAGTGGCGCTCCTGGTCGACACCTTCAACAATTACTTCGAACCCGAAAACGCGCGCGCGGCGCAGGCGGTGCTGCAGGCAGCGGGCTATCGCGTGCATATCGCGCGCGCGGCCGACGATCAGGACGGAAATGCGCGCCCGCTGTGTTGCGGGCGGACCTTCCTCGCCAGCGGCCTGGTGGACGAGGCACGGGCCGAGGCGCGGCGCACCCTCACTGCGCTGCAGCCCTATGTGGCGCGCAACATTCCCATCATCGGGCTGGAGCCCTCCTGCCTGTACACCCTGCGCGACGAATTCAAGTCCATGCTGCCCGGCGCCGAGGCCGAAGCGCTCGCCGCGCGTGCGGTCTTGTTTGAGGAATTTCTCGCCGCAGAGCACTTGGCCGGCAGGCTGAAGCTCGAGTTGCAGGCTTTGCCGCAGAAAAAGGCGCTGCTGCACGGCCATTGCCACCAAAAGGCGTTCGGCGCGATGTCATCGGTGGAGCAGGTATTGCGCCTGGTGCCGGATTTGCAGGTGGAAACCGTGGAGTCCAGCTGCTGCGGCATGGCCGGCGCTTTCGGCTACGAGGCGGAGCACTACGAGGTCTCCATGAAAATGGCCGAAGCCTCGCTGTTGCCGGCGTTGCGCCGGGCCGGCGACGACACCCTGCTGGTTGCCGACGGCACCAGCTGCCGTCATCAGATCCACGATGGCCTGCGCACAGGCGACGAGCCGCCCCGGCCGGCTGCCCAGCGCGAGGCCATACACGTGGCGCAGGTGCTGGCGCGGGCGCTGCGGCGCCAGACTTGATGCTTGAGGGCCTGCCCGCACTGCTGGCGCTTGCATCGATAGCCCTGCTTGGCTCCTTCGTCTATGGCATCACCGGTTTCGGCTCCTCGCTGGTGACCATTCCGCTGGCCATCCATTTCGTGCCCTTGCCTTTCGCGCTGTCGGTGTTCGCGCTGATGGACCTTGCCAACGCGTTGCGCATCGGCCTGCAGCATCCGCGCGACGCGATCAGGAGCGAACTCGCGCGCATGGTGCCGTTCGTGCTCGCGGGCACCGTCGTCGGCGTGACCGCATTGGTCAATCTGCCGCGCGCGGGCGCGATGCTGGCGCTCGGCGTGTTCGTGCTGCTCTATGCCGGCTACAGCCTGCTGCGCCGGCCGGGGGGCGCAGTCATCGGCACCAGCTGGGCCTATGTCGCCGGATTCGTCGGCGGCATCACCAGCACCCTGTTCGGGGCCGGCGGACCGCCCTACGCGATTTATCTTTCCCATCGGCCTCTGGGCAAAGAGCAGTTTCGCGCGACGCTCACGCTCACCACGGTGTTCAGCATCGGCATGCGCGTCGTGGCATTCGCCCTCACCGGTTTGCTGTTGCAGCGGGAAGTGCTGCTCGCCGCGCTCGCCGTGCTGCCCGCGGCGTTTGCCGGCATCGGTCTCGCATCGCGGCTGTTCCGCTACGTTTCGCACGAGCTGTTGCTGCGGCTGGTGGCCTTGCTGCTGCTCGCGACCGGCGGCTCGCTCGTCGCGCGCGCGCTCGGCTGAAGCGCCAAGGCGGCCCCCGATGCAAAGCGTTTCCTTGCGCGATCTGTTCGATCACATCGGTACGCCGCGCATGAGCTTCAGCAAGCGTGCCGAGGATCTGTCCGGACAGGAAGTGGAACTGCGCGGCTATCTGGTCGCGATGCACAGCGACGAAAGACAGATCGCGCTCGCGGCAGGCGTATGTCCCGATTGCGCCGACAAGCCGGTGGCCTATGTGCACCTGCCGGGCTTCATTCCCGGCGCTGGCCTGTTCAGCCCGCAGGCGGTGCGCCTGAAAGCAGGCTGTCCTACGGCTTCGCCGTCGCGCCCGAGGGCTATGCCACGTTTCTGCGACTGGAGAACGCCAGCGTGGCGACCGGGCTCAAGCCGGGGCTGCTGTCGGGCAAGCGCAAGCCAAGCTAAGCCAACACGTCCGGATCGAGCTGGCGTTCGAGATAAGTAAGTTGGTCTTTGAGCAGCAGTTTGCGCTTCTTCAGACGCTGCAGGCGCAGCTGGTCGGGCAGAGCATTATCCGACAGGCGCGCAATCGCGTCGTCGAGGTCGCGGTGCTCGGTCTGCAGTTCACTGATGCGCTGTCGCAGTGCTGCGTGCAGTGCGTCGTCATCGTCCATGGCAGCCTCTCCTGGAAATAGACTACTCCTTTCGCACGGCCCAGGCGAGCATGGCGATGCCGGCAATGATCATCGGCAGAGAGAGCCACTGCCCCATCGAGAGGTTGAGCGCCAACAGGCCGAGAAAATCGTCGGGCTCGCGAAAGAACTCGGCGATGAAACGCAGTACTCCGTAGCCGATCAGAAACATCGCCGACACCGCAGCCCTGGGGCGCGGCTTGGCCGAATACAGCCACAGCACGGTAAACAACAGCACGCCCTCGAGGGCGAATTCGTACAGCTGCGAGGGATGGCGCGGCAGCGGGCCCGCACCCTGGAACACCATGCCCCAAGGCACGTCGGTAACCCGCCCCCACAGCTCGCCGTTGATGAAGTTGCCGATGCGCCCCGCCGCCAGCGCGGGCGGAACCAGCGGCGCGATGAAATCGGTGATCGCAAACCAGTGCAAGCGGTATTTGCGCGCGATGTAGAGCATCGCCAGCAGCACGCCGAGAAATCCGCCGTGAAAGGACATGCCGCCCTGCCACACCGCCAGGATATCCAGCGGGTGCGTGAAATAGTAGGCCGGCTTGTAGAACAGCACGTAACCCAGGCGGCCGCCCAGGACCACCCCGAGCACGCTGAAAAAAAACAGATCGTCGAATACCGCGTAAGTGATGTTTCCGCTCATCCCCCGCTTGATGCGGCTGCGGGCAAGCATGAAGGCGATGCCGAAGCCGACCAGATACATCAGACCGTACCAGCGCACTGCCAGCGGGCCGATCGAAATGGCGATGGGATCTATCTGCGGATGGATTAGCATCGGGTTCGTGGGTTTGCCGTTCGCTTATCTGCCTGTCGGCGCCGCGAGTTTGCGATAGCGCTTGCGCGCAAGCGCCAACAAAGCAGCCAGGCTGGGAGAGTCGTTGCCCGGCTTCCAGGCGAGGGCGGTTTCCACCAGCGGGCTTTTCTCGGCTAGCGGTCTGTATACTACACCGCTTCGCTTGAGGTGCATCAGCGAGGCCGGCACCAGCGCCACGCCCATGCCCGCGGCTACCAGGCTGACGATGGTAGGCATCTGGATTGCCTCCTGCTCGATGCGCGGTGAAAAGCCGGCGCGGCGGCAATAACTCACGGTGGCGTCGTACAATCCGATGCCCATCGGGCGCGGGAACAGGATGAACGGCGCGTCGGCCAGGGATTTCAGCGCAATGCGCGGCGGCGCACGGCGGTAGGCCGCGGCGGGAAGCGCAGCGATCAACTGATCGCGGTGCACGGGCAGATAAGCCAATTCGTGATCGTCGGTCGGCGGCACGACCAGACCGAGGTCGATCTCACCGGACTTGAGCGCGCGCAACTGCGCGTCCGAAGTTGCTTCCTGCAGCGCGAGGCGCACGCCGGGATAGCGGCGGTGGAATTCCGGCAGGAGCTGCGGCAGCACGTTGTAAGCGGCCGAGGTGATGAAGCCGAGCCCGAGCGTGCCGATTTCGCCGGCCGCCAGCCGCCCGGCGCCGCGCTGCAGCGCGCCGATCTGGCGCAGGACCTGGCGCGCTTCCGGCAGCAGCGCCGCGCCGGCCGCGGTGAGAGCCACCCGCCTCTTGGTGCGGGCGAACAGCAGCGCGCCCAGTTCCTGCTCCAACGCGCGAATCGAACGCGACAGCGGCGGTTGCGACAGCGACAGCGCATTGGCCGCACGACCGAAATGCAGGTGTTCGGCGACGCTGACAAAGTGACGCAGCTGGCGCAGATCGATCATCAAAATACCCAAAGAGTATTAATCAAGGCACATTATTGTATTGGAAAACACATCCGCGCCGAGGTAGAGTCGGCCCGCCATGGTCTCTGTCCCGAACCGCCCGCGCTTCCTGCCCTCCTCGCGCGCCCTCGCCTATGCGGCGCTCGTCTGCACCACCGCCCTGTGGGGCAGCATCGGCGTCGTCTCGCGTGCGCTCATGGACACGATCCCGCCGCTGGTGATGGCGGCGGGGCGCTGGGGCGTGGCCTTCACCGTGCTGCTGCCGCTGGTGTGGCGCGAGCGGCGCGAAATCGCGCAGGCGCTTGCGCGCGACTGGAAGCAACTGCTGCTGCTGACGGTGGTTGGGGGCGCACCGCAGAGCGCCCTGGTCTATACCGGGCTGGCGCAGAGCACCGCCATCAATCTGGGCCTGCTCAATTCGACCATTCCGGTGCTGATCATCCTGATCAGCTGGGGCTGGCGCTCGCGCCGGCCGCGCCGGCTGGAAGGCATCGGGTTGGCGACTTCGTTTACAGGCGTGCTGCTGATTCTCGCGCATGGCGAACTGCGCGCTCTGCTGCACCTGCAATTCAACGCCGGCGATGTGCTGATGCTGGGCGCGATGCTGGTGTGGGCGATTTACACCCTGGGTCTGCAGGACCGGCCGCAGTCGCTGTCCCTGTTCGCCTTCGTCTTCGTCATGGCGATGATGGGCGAGTTGCTGACGCTGCCCTTGGCCGCGTTCCAATGGATGCACGCCGGCGGCGTGCATCTGGGCGCACGCGAATGGCTCGGGCTGCTGTATATCGGTGCGCTGGCGACGCTCGTCTCCACCGCCCTGTTCAGCTATGGCGTGGAGCGCGTGGGCGCGGTGCGCGCCGGCATCCTGATCCACCTGATGCCGGTGTTCTCCAGCGTGTTTGCCACCCTGTTTATCGGCGAGCGCTTGTTCGCCTATCATGCCGCGGGCTTCGTCCTGGTCGCAGGCGGCGCCATACTCGGTTGTCTCAGGCCGGAGCCGGTGCTATCGTCTCAGGCCCCGGGAAAACATTAGCGATATGCAAAACCAAGGAGAATGTCATGGCGGATAACCGCAGAAGCAGCCTCATCACCCAGGGCGTAGCCCGCTCGCCCAACCGCGCCATGCTGCGCGCCGTGGGCTTCCGCGACGGCGATTTCGACAAACCCATCGTCGGCGTGGCCAACGGCCATTCGACCATGAATCCCTGCAATGCAGGCATCCAGCCGCTGGTGGATCGCGCGATGGCTGCGCTGGAGGCTGCGGGCGCGAAGCCGCAGGTGTTCGGCGTGCCCACCATCACCGACGGCATCGGCATGGGCACCGAGGCGATGAAATACAGCCTGGTTTCGCGCGAGGTGATCGCCGACTGCATCGAGACCTCGGTCAACGGCCAGGCGATGGACGGGGTGCTGGTTTGCGGCGGCTGCGACAAGAACATGCCCGGCGGCATGATGGCGATCGCGCGCATGAACGTGCCCGGCATCTACGTCTACGCCGGCACCATCAAGCCGGGCAAGTGGAAGGGACAAGACCTCACCATCGTCAGCGCGTTCGAGGCGGTCGGTGCATACACCGCGGGCAAGATGAACAAGGACGATTTCGTCGGCATCGAGAAGAATGCCTGCCCCACGGTGGGCGCCTGCGGCGGCATGTTCACCGCCAATACCATGTCCTCCTCGTTCGAGGCGCTGGGCATGAGCCTGCTCGGTTCCTCGCAAATGGCCTCGCCCGACGCGGAGAAGGCCGTATCCGCTTCGGCCTCGGCAGAGGTGCTAGTCAACGCCATCCGCAAACAGATCCTGCCGCGGCAGATCATCACGCGCAAATCGATAGAGAACGCGATCAGCCTGGTGATGGC
>JAKAIH010000172.1 GCA_021825225.1 Pseudomonadota bacterium | reverse complement strand
CGCGCCGGTGCTTGCTGAACCGCGCCTGCGTGAAAGATGGTTCGGCGATCTGATCGGCCAGTCCTCGCAGGATCTCGACTGGCGCCAGGAGCCGCCCAATGGCGAGTCTCTGCGCGATTTCGTCGCGCGCACCCAGGAGGGATTCAACGACGCCCTGGACAGCGACGCGTCGACGCTGCTGGTGGCACACGGCGGGCCGTTGTACGTTCTGGTGTTCAGCCTCGGCGCCGATCTGCTGGAGCGGCATATCGCCAACGCCACCCCTTTGCTGTTCGAGTACGAAGCCCAGGCGGGCAGCTGGAGCATCAGCAATATCGTGCCGGCGGAGGTCACCGCCGGATATCGCACCACGGCGGATTGAGCGGCAACGCCCGAAGCACGTCCCCTTGGAGGATATCGCCTCGTTTTGTAGCGGGCCCCTAGAATAGATGGAACGCAGTCGGGGCGAAAAACCCGAGGGCACAGAACACGATACCGATCAGCCCGAGCCCGCCGGCGATCCAGCTGAGCAGGACGACGCCGGTGATGATTTCCGCCGAAGCGAGCACGATGGCGATCTGAATCGCTGCCGAGGCCAGTTCGTAATTATGGTAAGCCGCGAGCGCGCGGTCGCGCCGGCCTTCGGCGATCTTGGCGCGTGCGGCCAGTTCCTTGCGACCTTCCTGGGTCTGCGGCTCGGAGTCGTAGCGGGCGACGTCGGCCTTCCAGTCGGCGATGCGTTTTTGCATGGCCTGCCTTTGCTCAGGGCGCGTAGCCTGCGCCAATTCCACTTCGAGCGCCTCGGCCGCGGTGCGCAGCGTAGTGCTGCGCACGGTCTTGGCCTGGAAAAAGGTCCACAAATTGGCAGCCTCGATGTTTTGGCTCAGCGCAGCGGTCTGCGCGCCCTTGCCCAGAGTCTCGGAAAATGCGAGCACCAAGGCGAGCACGGAGATGAGCAGGGCGATCTTCTTGTTGGACGGGTCGACGTGGCCGTGTCCGGACATATTGAGTAACTCCAGTCGGTGAAAAGCGCGCCATTCTCCACGTTTTCGCCCGCCAGATAAAGAGGGCGTTCTTCGGCCGCCAAGCCCAAACGCGGTTACCTGGAGACCGGCGGGCCGCGCCGGTGCTGCAGGTACAGGTCCTCGACCCTGGCTCTGGCCCACGGCGTTCTTCTGAGAAAGCGCAGGCTGGACGACAGGCTGGGATCGTGGGTGAAACAGCGTATGGCAACGCAGCGGCCCATTTCCTCCCAGCCGACGCGTTCGATGAGTTCAATCAGCATCATCTCCAGCGTGACGCCATGCAGCGGATTGTTGATCTGCGGTGCTGCCATCTGCCTGCTATCGCTTGATCGCGGTTCCGGTTTGTATGCGCTCCAGTCTAGCAGACGGCGGCCGGCAAGGATGACAAGGCCGCCAAACAGGCTCAGAATCTGCGGTATCGCCGTCGCAGAATATTCATGGGGTGAGTCCGGCGCGTGGTGACGCGGCCGGGGGGCGCCCCGCCTGCGCCGGGAAAATCGTTTCGATCATCCATCCGCGAATTGGGAGAGAGCTATGTCCAGTGTCGGTTATCACGAGCCGGTCGAGGAGTTGTCCGATGAAACGCGCGACATGCACAGGGCGATTGTGTCGCTGATGGAGGAGCTGGAAGCCGTCGATTGGTACAACCAGCGCGCCGACGCGTGCAAGGACGAGGAACTCAAGGCGATCCTCGCGCACAATCGGGACGAGGAAAAGGAACACGCGTCCATGGTGCTGGAGTGGATACGGCGCAAGGACCCGGCGTTCTCCAAGGAGCTGAAGGACTACCTGTTCACCGACAAGTCTATTGCTCACAAGTGAGCGTGCTTGAACCGTGATCCGGTCGCGCGTGCCGAAGCAGATTTGCCGCAGCGCGAATCGAGCGCATCGGAGCTTTTTGCTGCAATGATTGCTGCATTCCCGGCCTAGCCGGGGAGGGACAGGCATGAGCCCACGCGTGGAACTCGAAGCAGCCCTCGCCCAGGCGCAGGCCGGCTGGCGCAGGGCGAACGAAGCGTGGGCCAAGGAGAATGCGGCGCGGCGCGGTTCCTGCGCATTGGCTCCGATCGTCTAAGCGCGAGATTTTCATCCCATCCGCCGCCACACTGGCTGCGGTGTAAACCCGGGCTCATTTCACTTCTTTTCCTCTATGTACGCCAGCGTACGGAGGAAACGCCTGCGCGCGCATATCATTTGCTGCTGCAGGGGACGCGCCCAATTTGCCTGAGAGCGTCGGTCTGGCCGACGCCGCTTTGTGGCGCCTATTTTGACTTTTCTCAATGGGCGCTTGCCCTTGTTGCAACATAGTAATCGGGCAAAGCCCGGCTGGACGATGCAGCCGCAGCATTCGCCTCGGAGCTAAGCGATAGCCTGCCATGACTTCAGATGTCGCGACCGCAACAAGCGTGAAAAGCGAAGTGCCGGCCGCGACGCCGGCGGTCTCGGGAAAGTCGCGTTTGGGCCGATTGGTGCTCATTCTTGCCGCGTGCGCGCTGCTGGCGGGCGGAGGATATTACGCATGGCAAAGGTGGTCTGCGCAAAATAGCCCGGCCACGAGCCATCTTACTGCCGTGGTCACGCGCGGGGATCTCGAAGATACGGTCACGGCGACCGGCACGCTCCAGCCCAAGGACTACGTGGACGTCGGCACGCAGGTCTCGGGTCAGTTGAAGCAGCTGCACGTGGATGTCGGCGCCGTGGTCAAGAAAGGCCAGCTCCTGGCGGAGATCGACCCATCGGTCTACCAGGCCAAGGTCGACGGCGATCGCGCCCAGCTGCTCAATCAGCAGGCGCAGCTTGCCGACAAGCAGGCGCAGCTTTTGCTCGCCGAGCTTCAGCTGGCGCGGCAGCAGAACATGATGCGGGACGATGCCACCACGGCGGACGCGCTGCAAAGCGCCGAGGCGACCCGGAAATCTGCCTCGGCTCAGCAGGATGCGCTCAAGGCGCAAATTCAGCAGACTGGTTCCACCTTGCGCGGGGACGAGGCGAACCTGGGCTACACCAAGATCTACGCGCCGATCGCGGGAACCGTCGTTTCGCAGGCGGCGAAGCAGGGCCAGACGCTGAATGCCAACCAGCAGGCGCCTATCGTCATGCGCATCGCCGACCTGTCGACGATGACGGTGCAGGCGCAAGTGTCTGAGGCTGATGTGCCCAAGCTGCGCATTGGCATGGATGTCTACTTTACTACCCTGGGCGGGGACAAGCGCCGCTTCTACGGCAAGCTGCGCCAGATTTCGCCTACGCCGAACGTGGTGAACAATGTCGTGCTCTACGATGCATTGTTCGACGTGGCGAATCCGGACCGGGCGCTGATGACACAGATGACCGCCCAGGTGTTCTTCGTCGCTTCGAGTGCGACGAATGCCGTGCTGGTTCCGCTCACTGCGCTGCATCCGCTTGCAGCGGAGGAGCCGCTGCGCGTGCCCGGAGTCGCTGCTGGCAGTGCCGCCGAGGGCAATGCTGCGGCGCGCGGCGGCGGCGCACCGCGGGCGTCTGGTACCGACGCGCGTAGCCAATTCGTCAACGGGCGCGCACTGGTGATTGTGGTCGACACCAATGGCAAGCTCGCGGAACGGGAAGTGAACGTGGGCGTAATGAATCGCGTCTCGGCGCAAATCCTCGTCGGCCTTGTCCCCGGCGAAACGGTCGTGATCGGCACCAAGGTACCGGCCGCAGCGGTTCCGGCACGGACCAGCAGTTCGCTGGTACCGGCGCAGCGCGGCGGTCATCCGTGAACTCCGACCCGGGTGCCGGCGTGCCGGCGCGCCCCCGCGGGGCTGTTTGAGCGCCCTATGGAGCCTGCAGTTTCCCTGAATTCAGCGGTAGCGCCCTTGATCGAACTGGTCGACGTGGTGAAGACCTACCGCAGCGGCGAGCTGGACGTCGAAGTGCTGCACGGAGTCAGCCTGAAGATCTACCCGGGCGAATTCCTCGCGATCATGGGTGCATCGGGGTCGGGGAAAACGACGCTGATGAACATCATCGGCTGCCTCGACCGGCCGACCGGCGGCACATACCGCTTCATGGGCGAGGACGTGTCCGGCTTCGAGCGCGACGAGCTGGCGCGTTTGCGGCGTGAGGCGTTTGGCTTCGTGTTCCAGAGCTACAACCTCATCGGCACCGCATCCGCGCTCGAAAACGTCGAGGTGCCGGCGGTGTATTCCGGAATGGCACCCGCGGCCCGGGGTGCGCGCGCGAAGGAACTGCTGGTCTCGCTCGGGCTGGGTGAGCGCTTGTCGCACCGGCCGGCCCAGCTTTCCGGCGGGCAACAGCAGCGCGTCTCCATCGCGCGCGCACTAATGAACGGCGGGCGCATTGTGCTGGCCGACGAACCCACCGGCGCCCTCGACAGCAAAAGCGGGGTTGAAGTCATGACGCTGCTGCAGGACCTGTCGCGCCGCGGGCATACTGTGATCCTCATCACGCACGCGCTCGACATTGCGGCGCAGGCGAAGCGGGTCATTGAAATCATGGACGGGCGCATCGTGAGCGATCCCGGTCCGCAGTTTGCCGGCGCAGCTGCGCAAGGGGACGCCGCGCAGGCACACGACGAAGGCGGCGCCTCTCTTCTCGGCGGAGCGTTCGAGGCGGCGAAGACCGCAGTGCGGGCGCTGCGCGCCAACCTCAATCGCACCGTCCTCACCCTGCTCGGCATCGTGATCGGCGTCGCCTCCGTGATTGCGATGCTCGCCATCGGAGATGGCGCCAAGCAGACCGTGCTCGATCGCATCAGCGCCATGGGCACGAACCTGCTGCTTGTCCGTCCGGGCCAGCCGAACCGCAGGGGCGTCGGAGGGACCGTTGCATCGCTGGTGCCGGAGGATGCGGACAGGATCGGCGAACTGCCGAACGTGCTCGCCGCGGTGCCCGAGCTGGGCGGGAGCGTCACCGCACGCTTCGGCAATACCGACTACCAGACCCAGGCGACCGGCACCTCCGCCACATTCCCGGTGGCGCGCAACTGGCCGGTCGCGAGGGGGATATTCTTTTCCACGGACGATATGAAGCGCTATGCCGCAGTGGTGGTGCTCGGTCAGACCGTGGCAGACAAGCTGTTTGCAACAGAAGTCGATCCGATCGGACAATACATCGTGCTCAACAATGTCATGTTCCAGGTCATCGGGCTGATGGCGGTGCGCGGCGCTTCGCCGCAAGGCCAGGACCAGGACGACGTGGTGATGGTCCCGCTCACAACCGGGGGGCTGCGCCTGTTCGGCCAGCGCTTCCTGCGCACCATCACGGTGGCGGTGGACGACGTTGCGCTCATCGACGAAACGCAGGACGCAGTGACAGCGCTGCTGCGATCGCGCCACCAGACCATCGACTTCCAGATCCGCAACATGGCATCGATCCTCGAAACCGCCACCGATACGCAGGACACGCTCACGGTCCTGCTCGGGTCGGTGGCGGCGATATCGCTGCTGGTCGGCGGCATCGGCGTGATGAACATCATGCTCGTCAGCGTGACCGAACGCACGCGCGAGATCGGCATCCGCATGGCCACCGGCGCGCGCATGAGGAACATCCTGCAGCAATTCCTCATCGAGGCGCTGGTGGTATCCCTGCTCGGAGGCGCGATCGGCGTGGCGCTGGGACTCGGGGCAGCGGCGATCATCGGGATGTTCGGCACGCCGGTCCAATACTCGCCCGGGCCGGTGCTGCTCGCCTTCGGCTGTGCGCTGGCAACCGGGCTCATTTTTGGCTACATGCCGGCGCGCAAGGCTGCGCGCGTCGACCCGATCGTAGCGCTGGCGACGTGATGCGGCGACTCGTCATCGTCGGGAGCGCGATGCTGCTCGGTGCCTGCGCCGCGACCGGCAATGCGCCGGCACCCGCGCCGGGCATGCCGCAGACCTACGCCGAATCGGCTGTTGCCGGCGCGGCGCTGCCGGCGCTGGACTGGTGGGGCGCATTCGGCTCGCAGGAGCTGTCGTCGCTCGTCGCCGCTGCCCTGGCCTCGAATCCGGATCTTGCCATCGCCGCGGAACGCGTGCGCCAGGCCGAAGCGCAGGCCCGCATTGCAGGGGCGACGCTGTTTCCGGTCTTGAATCTCGGCGCCGGCAGTTCGCGCCGCGAAACGCGTCCGGATGGCGGCAGCTGGCAGAGCGGCGATGCTAGCAATGCCACGCTCAGTGCGAGCTACGAAGCGGACCTATGGGGAAAGAATGCCGCCGCAGTACGCTCAGCCGATGCCGCGCTGCGCGCCAGCCGCTTCGACCGGGAAACGGTCAGGCTCACGCTGGTCGCGGGTGTAGCCGACGCCTATTTCCAGATTCTGTCGCTGCGCGGACGCTTGGCGACC
>JAKAIH010000171.1 GCA_021825225.1 Pseudomonadota bacterium | reverse complement strand
ATGAATTGAAGGGCTTGTGTTCCAGGGTCAACGATATCCCTTGCGACCCGGGCATGAAGGGTTGCGTGCTTCATGGCCGCTTTGTCTTCGCGAACGAAGAGAAGAACGAACCCCTGCGGCGCAAGCGGGCACGCCGGGACGGCGCCCAGGCAAGCCCGAAGACCGACGCAGACCATGATCCCGGGCAATGATCGCTACGAATGCGGCAAAGAAAAAGCCGATGGGCTTTGAGGGCGCCATCGGCTTAAAGTCGGGATTCCAAAGGAGGAGGAGGAGAAACCCCGCAACTCGATAATAGCGCAAAATTGCTGCAGCGCAATAATACTTTCTGATTGTCCCCATCAGCGGTGTGGGATTGACAAGCGCGATAACGCGCCGTTTGCACCGGCGGACGCGGATGTTGCGCCGCAGGAAGCTGGCCCTCATTGTCTCCGCGTAGACGAAAACACCGAACTTTGCGCCGAATCGCGCAACCATCTGCCCTATTTCCACTGGACACATCATCGTCGCCACCGCCGCTCCCCGTGCCGGTTTTGACTTTTCTCATAACCGGAGGTCCAACAGGCTCTAAGCTCACTGGCTCCTTGGAGGAGGTAATGCCGTACACCATCGAACTCGACCCGGCGCGCAAACGGGTTGCAATTCATGTAGCTCCGCCGATAAGCGAGTACGACGCGCTCAAATGTTTCCGCGAGGTGCGCGCCCATCCAGGGTTTCGGACCGAGCACGGGATTCTCATCAATCTGCTGGCGGCGGACCGCTTGCTGAGCTTGGCCGAAGCGGAACGCCTCGGTGGGGCGATGAAGTATCTGTTTCCGAAGCACAGGATCGCTTTTGTGCGGTCCAGTCCTCTTATGACAGAGGGGCTGGAAGCCCTCCGGGTCACTGCCTCGCCCGTGCTCGACGTGGGGATTTTTACGACACTCGCTGCTGCGGAAACCTGGCTGGCGAGCTGATAGCGCAATACGCGCCGATACCGGTTTGGCCCAGGGCAGGTCTGCCCGCGGCAATTTTTACTTTTCTTCCGGCTCTTCGCCGAAATATCCCGGCGCGATTTCAGCCGCGTAGCACACCGGTGAGCTGAGTTCGATGCGCGGCTCGCGCGGCACGCCCAGGAACCCGAGCCGGTCCTCGTCGCGCCGGTATACGCCGCGCTCGGTGACCACATAATCCATGGGAATGTCCCAGGGCTGGGGACGGATGCTGTCGATCGCGGCGAGCTCGAAGGAGACGCCGATCACCAGCGGTTTGTGCGCACGCAGGCTCTCCAGCGTGCGATCGAAAAAGCCGCCGCCGTAACCGAGACGGTAGCCCTGCGCGTCGAAACCGTTCATCGGCAGCAGCACCGCATCCGGTGTGAGCTCCGCGCCCGACCTGGGATAGGGAATGTCGAGCTTGCCCACCGCCAGCTCCACGCCGGGATGCCATTCGCGGAAAACGAGCGGCGTCTTCGGCGCGACCACCACCGGCAGCGCCGCGGTCGCGCCCTGCTGGCGCAGCCGGCGCAGCAGATGGCGCGCGTCGTACTCGTTGCGGATCGGCCAGCAGAACGCGACCACGCCTTTGGCCAGTCCGGGGAACCCGAATTGCAGATGCCGGTCGATGGCCATGCGCCAGGTGAGCAGCCGGTCGGCGGGCACCGCCTGCCTGCGTGCGAGCAATTCGACGCGCAGTTGCTTGCGCCAGGCCATCAGTTCATCGTGTTGCATATATTTGATGCGCGTCATCCATATCGCTCAATGAAGCGTTTATACTAGTTTCATCATGGGCTTAGACTTAAAACGCACTATAGCACCGATGCTGCGCGCGCTGCTGTTCGCCCTCGCCCTGGCACCGCTTGCGCCGCAGGCGGGCTCCTTGCGCCCGCACACCGAGGGCGAGATCTTCCTCGCCGCGCGCGCCGCGGTGCGCGCGGGGGACTACGACAAAGTCGCCCGCTACGATGAGCAGCTGCAGGGCGACCTGCTCGAACCCTATCTGGAATCCTGGTTGCTGCGCGCTCACCTCGATGACGCCGCCGCCGAGGACGTGCGCGCCTTCCTCGTGCGCGAGCAGGGCAGCGTGCTGGCCGAACAGTTGCGCAAGGACTGGCTGAAGGTGCTGGGCAAGACGCAGCAATGGGATCTGTTCCGCTCCGAGCATCCGCTGCTGGTCAACGACGACAACGACACCAGCTGCTACGCGCTGCAGGCGCGCTGGCAGCTGAAGGACGAATCGTCCTTGGCCGAAGTCCGCGCACAGTGGTTCGCCCCGCGCGAACTGCCCGAAGGCTGCGTGCCGCTGGCCGAGGCGCTGATCGCGCGCGGCGAATTCACCGACCGCCAGGTGTGGCAGCGCATCCGCCTGCTGCTCGGGGCCGGAGCGGTCAGCGCGGCCTGGCGCACCGCCGCCTATCTGCCGGCCAGCGAGGCGCTGGACCGCGGCCATCTGTTTGCGGCGGCTGCGGGACCGAAGCGCTACCTCGACGACAAGCGGAAAAACCTGTCGCTGCGCCCCGTGCGCGAACTCACCATGTTCGCGCTGCAGCGCCTGGCGCGCACCGATCCGCTCACGGCCGCGGACTACTGGACGCGGAAGCTGCGTGCCAGATTCTCGACCGAGGACCAGGGCTACGTCTGGGGCCAGCTTGCGCTGCAGGCGGCGCGGCACAACCTGCCCGAGGCGCTGATATGGTACGGCCGCGCCGGGGCCGCGCGGGCGCAGTTGTCCGAAGAGCAACTCGCCTGGCGGCTGCGCGCCGCGCTACGCCAGGGCAAGTGGAGCGAGGTCCTGACCTCGGCGCAACTGATGTCGCCGCAGCAAAGGAACCAGCCCGCGTGGATCTACTGGCAGGGACGCGCGGAACAGGCGCTGGGCAACGCCGCCGAGGCGCGCGCCCTGTTCGCGCGCATCGCCGACGGGCATGATTTCTATGCCCAGCTCGCCGCCGAGGAGCTGGGCCGCGCCTTCAGCATTCCGCCCAAGGGTTACACGCCGACCGCGGAAGAGGTGGCGGCCATCGGGCGCGGGCCCGGCTTTCAGCGCGCGCTCGCGCTATACCAGCTGGACCAGCGCTACGATGCGACGCGCGAATGGATCTGGTCGATACGCGGCATGGACGACAAGCAGCTCCTGGCCGCGGCCGAGTTCGCGCGCCAGAACGAAATGTTCGATCGCGCCATCAACACCGCCGACAAGACTCAGGTCCTGCACGATTTCAGCGTGCGCTATCTCGCGCCATATCGACAAGCGCTGGGCGAGAACGCGCACGCCCAGCAGCTGGAGGAAGCCTGGGTGCTGGGCCTGGTGCGCCAGGAGAGCCGCTTCGTTTCGGCGATACGGTCCTCCGCCGGGGCAGCCGGGCTGATGCAGCTGATGCCGGCCACGGCAAAGTGGGTGGCGCGGCGCATGGGCATGCAGAGCTACTCCTGGGCGCAGGTGACCGACACCGGCGTCAACGCAGCCCTGGGCACCTATTATCTGCGCCATGTGCTCGACGAGCTCGACGGCAATCCGGTGCTGGCTGCCGCGGCCTATAATGCGGGGCCCGGGCGCGCGCGCAAGTGGCGCGACACGCACCCGCTGGAAGGCGCGATCTACGCCGAAACCATACCGTTCGACGAAACCCGCGACTACGTCAAGAAAGTGATGAGCAACACCATGTATTACGCCGCCATCCTCGGGGGCCCGGTGCGTTCCCTCAAAGACCGTCTGGGCGTAATTGCGCCGCGCGGCGGCACCGATCGCATCATGGCGCAGCGCGAGATCGAGCAGGGAGAACCTTAATGAAGCTGGAGCGGATAGCCGTCCTCGGCGGCAGCGGCTTCGTCGGCCGCCATGTGGTGCGCATGCTGGCCGAGCAGGGCAAGCGCGTGGTGGTGAGCACGCGCCGGCGCGAACGCGCCAAGCATCTGTTCATGCTGCCGACGGTGGAAGTGGTGCAGGCGGACGCCTGCGATGCGTCGCAGCTGGCGGCGGTGCTGCGCGGCTGCGACGCGGTGATCAATCTGGTGGGCGTGCTGCAGAGCCGGCCGGGCGAGCCCTACGGCATCGACTTTCGCCGCGCGCATACCGAGCTGCCGCGCATCCTGGTGACCGCCTGCGAGCAGCTGCACATCCCGCGGCTGCTGCACATGAGTGCGCTCAATGCATCGAGCAAGGGCCCGAGCGCCTACCTGCGCTCCAAGGGCGACGGCGAGAACTGGATGTTCGCCGAAGGCAAGCGCCTCGCGATCACGGTGTTCCGTCCTTCGGTGGTGTTCGGGCCGGAAGACGCCTTCCTCAACATGTTCGCGCTGCTGCAGCGCATCGTGCCCCTGGTATTGCTCGCCTGCCCGGAGGCGAAATTCCAGCCGGTGTATGTCGAGGACGTGGCGCGCGCCATGGTGTGCGCGCTCCCCGAGCGCGAGAGTTTCGGCAAGACCTACGATCTGTGCGGGCCGAAAACCTATACGCTGCGCGAGCTGGTCCGGTTTGCCGGCCGCGCCAGCGGCCACCCGCGCCCGGTCATCGGCCTCAGCCCCAAATACTCCATGCTGCAGTCCTGGATCATGGAATGGCTGCCGGGCAAGCTCATGAGCCGCGACAACGTGCTGTCGATGTCGCTCCCCAGCGTGAGCACCGCACCGTTCCCGTTCGGCATTCGGCCCGCCGCGCTGGAGGCGGTGGCGCCGCTGTACCTGCAAGGCATATCGGCGCGCTCGCGCTTCGGCCAGCTGCGCGGCCACGCCGGCAGAAAGGCGCAAGCAGCGTGAAGCCGCTCAAGCTCGCGATCGCCAACAAGAATTACTCCTCCTGGTCGATGCGCCCCTGGGTGCTGCTGGCGCAGGCCGGCATCGCCTTCGAGGAGATCCAGCTCAAGTTCAGCGACGATGGCAAGGTGCCCGGCATCGAGCGCTACTCCCCGACGCGCCAGGTGCCGGTGCTGCTCGTCGACGGCGAACCGGTGTGGGATTCGCTCGCGATCTGCGAAGCCGTGGCCGAGCTGTTTCCCGACAAGCGTCTGTGGCCGGCCGAGGCGCGCGCGCGCCAGGTGGCGCGCTCGATCTGCGCCGAAATGCACGCGGGCTTGCGCAATCTGCGCGGCGCCATGCCGATGAACATCCGCGCCGCGCTGCCGGGCAAGGGCATGAGCCCGGCGGTGCAGAACGACATCGACCGCATCGTCGAGATCTGGGAATCCTGCCGCGCGCGCTACGGCCGGGACGGGGAACTGCTGTTCGGGCAGTTCAGCATCGCCGATGCGTACTACGCGCCGGTGGCCACGCGCTTTCTCACCTACGCCGTCACGCTGCCCCCCGCGGCGCAGCGCTACGCCGACGCGCTGCTGGCGCTGCCCGCGGTGCGCGACTGGATGGCGCAGGCGCGCCTTGAGCCCGAATTCGTGCGCGCCGACGAGCCCTATGCGTAACCGCCCCTCCAACTCCCTGTAGGCTGTCGGTGAAGATTTACGCCGTCGGCGGCGCGGTGCGCGACGAGCTGCTCGGATTGCCGGTCAAGGACCGCGACTACGTGGTGGTCGGCGCCGCGCCCGAGGACATGATCCGCCTCGGCTACCGGCCGGTGGGCAAGGACTTTCCGGTGTTCCTGCATCCCCGGACGCACGAGGAATACGCGCTGGCGCGCACCGAGCGCAAGACCGCGCGCGGCTACACGGGTTTCCAGGTCTACGCCGCGCCCGACGTGACGCTGGAGCAGGACCTGTCGCGGCGCGACCTCACCATCAACGCCATCGCGCGCGATGCGCAAGGCCACCTCATCGATCCCTACGGCGGCGCGGCCGACCTCAAGCGCGGCGTGCTGCGCCATGTGAGCCCTGCCTTCGCCGAGGACCCGGTGCGCATTTTGCGCGTGGCGCGTTTCGCCGCGCGCTTCGGCTTCAAGGTGGCGCCGGCCACGCAGCGCCTGATGCGCGCGATGGTGGAAGCGGGCGAAGCCGATGCGCTGGTGGCCGAACGCGTGTGGCAGGAGCTCGCGCTCGGCCTGATGGAAGCCGCGCCATCGAAAATGTTCGCGCTGCTGCGCAGCTGCGGCGCACTCGAGCGCGTGCTGCCGGAACTTGCGGCGGCCTGGGCCGCGCGCGGGGCGTACGCGCGCTCGCGCCGCGCGCTCGACTACGCCGCGGCGCGCGGCCACGCGCTCGAGGTGCGCTATGCCGTGCTCGGCTGCGCGCTTGCCGGTTCGCCTGCATCGGAGCGCGAACTGCGCCGCATGAGCGCGCGCCTGCGCGCCCCCCGCGGACGCGCGCGACCTGGCCGTGCTCGCGCTGCGCCACCGCGAGGACATCGGTCTGGGCGCGAAGCCCGACGCCGAGGCCGCCGTCACACTGCTCCAGGCCTGCGATGCCTGGCGCAGGC
>JAKAIH010000170.1 GCA_021825225.1 Pseudomonadota bacterium | reverse complement strand
CGAACTCGGACGCGTGTTCCGCGCCGACGCCGGCGTGGCCGACGGCCCGCTCACCGTGGGCGGCATAGACCAGCCGCTCAAGCTCGCGGCGATCGCCTACGGTCCGGCGCACCCCGAGCAGTGGGGTCTCGCCCAGCGCGATGTGGATTTCTACGACCTCAAGGGCGACGTCGAGAGCCTGCTCGTGCCCTGGCAGCTGCGCTTCGAGCGCACGAACCACCCGGCGCTGCACCCGGGGCGCGCGGCGAACGTGCTAATTGACGGCCGCTGCATCGGCTGGCTGGGTGAATTGCACCCGCGCTGGCAGCAGAAATACGAATTGCCGCAGGCGTCGATCCTGTTCGAACTCGAGCTCGATGCGCTGCTTGCCGCGCGCATGCCCCAATACCGGGAGGTGTCCAAGTTCCCGCCGGTGATCCGCGACCTCGCGTTGGTGGTGGACGAATCGGTGCCGGCGCAGGCCTTGCTGCAGGCCATGCTGGTCTCCCGCCCGGCTGTCGTACAGGACCTCTGGCTGTTCGACTTATACCGCGGAAAAGGGGTCGACGCAGGCAAAAAAAGCCTTGCATTTCGGGTAGTTATGCAAGATACTTCGAAAACGCTGACCGACGCGGAAGCGGAGGCGGCGATGGCGCAAATGCTGCAACTTCTGGAGCAGCGCGTAGGCGCCAAATTGCGCACCTAGGGAGAAAAAATGACGTTGACCAAAGCCGAGCTGGCTGACTTTTTGTTCGAGAAAGTCGGGCTTAACAAGCGCGAAGCCAAGGATATGGTCGAGACTTTCTTCGAAGAAATCCGCGCCGCGCTGGAAAACGGCGACAGCGTCAAGTTATCCGGATTCGGCAACTTTCAACTGCGCAACAAACCGCAGCGCCCGGGGCGCAACCCCAAGACCGGCGAGGAAATTCCCATCACCGCGCGGCGCGTCGTCACCTTCCACGCCAGCCAGAAGCTGAAGGCGCTGGTGGAAAAGGCCAATCGTGGAAAGCCACAGCAGCAACAGTGATCTGCCGCCGATTCCGGCGAAGCGCTATTTCACCATCGGCGAGGTGAGTGAATTGTGCGGCGTCAAGCCGCACGTGCTGCGCTATTGGGAGCAGGAATTCACCCAGCTGAAGCCGGTGAAGCGCCGCGGCAACCGGCGCTATTACCAGCATCACGAGGTGCTGCTGATCCGGCGCATACGCGACCTGCTGTACGAGCAGGGCTTCACCATCAGCGGCGCGCGCAACCGGCTGGACGAAGGCGTGTCGGCGAGCGGCCGCACGCATGCGGCGCGCGCGGAAACAGGCAAGGCCGATCTGGCAGCGGTCAGAAACGAAATCAAGAGCATCATCGAAATGCTCGACAGCCGCACCTGAGCGGCGCGGGCGTATGCATTGCTGGCCGCCATTGTGGCCGGCGTGATAAAATCACCGCAGTCGGGGCGTAGCGCAGCCTGGTAGCGTACTTGCATGGGGTGCAAGTGGTCGGAGGTTCAAATCCTCTCGCCCCGACCAAAATTCACAACGGGTTACAGAGTTATTTCTGTAGCCCGTTTTGTTTTGTGGGCACAGCGAGCGGATTCTATTTACTTCAGGCGGACCGTTGCGCTCGCCCCTGCTCCAGGTTCGGCAGGAGCGAGACGACGAGCCCGATCGCCGGCAGATAGGAGCAGAGCTGGTAGACGAAGGCGATGCCTTGGGCGTCGGCGATGCGGCCCATCGCCGCGGCGCCCAGGCCGCCGAGGCCGAAGGCGAAGCCGAAAAACATTCCCGACACCAGGCCGACGCGCCCCGGCATCAGCTCGTGCGCGTAGACCAGAATCGCGGGAAAGGCCGAAGCCATCAGCAGGCCGATGACGATCGTGAGCACCCCGGTCCAGAACAGGTTCGCATAGGGCAGCAACAGCGTGAACGGGAGCGCGCCGAGAATGGAGATCCAGATCATCGGCCGCCGCCCGATCCGGTCCGAGATCGGGCCGCCGACCAGGGTGCCGACGGCGATCGCGGCCATGAAGACGAACAGCTGCACTTGCGCATCCTGCACCGAGAGGTGGAAGCGCCCGATCAGGTAGAAGGTGAAATAGGTGGTCAGGCTCACGGTATAGACGTTCTTCGAAAACACCAGCAGCATCAGCAGGAACACGAAAAAGATCACGCGTGCCCGCGGAATGCCGGCGGCAGCGGAGGCCGCGCGCGCGGTGGGCTGCTTCGAACGCAGGTGTGCCGCGTACCACATGCCGACGCGCGCGAGCACCATCATCGCGAGCAGCGCGGCGAGCGAGAACCAGGCGATCGCGCCCTGGCCGCGCGGCAGGACGACGAAGGCCGCGAGCAGCGGGCCGATCGCGCCGCCCAGATTGCCGCCGACCTGGAACAGCGACTGCGCGACGCCGTAGCGGCCGCCCGAGGCCATTCTCGCGACGCGCGAAGCTTCCGGATGGAATACTGCCGATCCGGTGCCGACCAGGGCCGCTGCGAACAGCACCGCGGCATAGCTGCCCGCAATCGAAAGCAGCACCAGGCCGAGCAGCGTCGCGGCCATGCCGAGCGCAAGCGAATACGGCTGCGGTTTGCGGTCGGTGTAGGTGCCGACGGTAGGCTGCAGCAGCGAGGCCGTGAGCTGGAACGCGAGCGTGATCAGTCCGACCTGGGAGAAATCCAGATGGAAATGCTGTTTCAGCATCGGGTACAGCGCCGGGATCAGCGACTGCATGAGATCGTTCAGCAGATGGCAGAATCCCAGCGCGATCAGGATCGGGAACACCGCTTCGCTTCCCGTCAGCGGTGCTGTGGAGCCTATCGTCGTGGCGACAGCGGCTTTCTGCATTGGCATATGTCCCGGATTGCGAATCAAAGAACCGGCATTATCCAGTATTGCCGCGGCGCTGTCGGAGCCATGCACAGGCGGGCAGCTCCGACACTCACGAGGTATTGAATCAGGCCCTGAGACTGCGGGATTCAGCGAACGGCTTTCTCTCCCGCAATCAGCTTGCGCAGCTCGGCGAGTTTCGACTTCAGTCGCTTCTCGTTTTCCGGCCCCACGCGCAGCAGGATCTTCTGCCCGCTCGACAGGCCCTCGAGAGCGGGATCGGAAAAGCGGTAAAGCAACCAGGGGTGCGTCGGCTTGAGCGGTCCGTGGATTTCGGGCAGCTCGACTTGCAGCGGGCCGGACGGCTCGGGCGTCGCGAGCAGCAGGTCGATCACTGCGACCAGGCGGTCGTTGAAATATTTTCCCGGATAGCCGAGTTCCTCGTAGGCGCGCTGGAACAGCGGGTAGAGCTCGCGGTACAGCGCAACCGCGCGCGCGCTGTCCACCGCTTCGACCAGCGCGACGAACGGCGCGTAGCGAGCGGCGTTCTTCGCGCCGATGCTGCCGTGCTCGATGGTGAAGCGCCCCGGTGTCGGCCTGATCGGCCACATCTTCGGCGGCGCAAGCGAGCGCGGAAGGTTGTCCACCGTAGCGACCACGCGGCGCACGAAATTTTCGATCAGGAGCTGCGTCTTGACCGCCTTGGCCCCCAGCAATTGCGCGATCCGCTCCTTGACGAAATCGTCGGCCTGCTCCAGCGGCGGCACTTGCGTCATGCCGGGCGGCAGCGCGACCGGATAATTGATCGCCGGTTTTGCCGGCGTGATTGCTGCAGGCGGTGCGACTGCGGGAGGCGATACGACCGGTATCGGAGGCGGCAATTGCTGCGGCGCCTGCCGCAGCCAGAAATAGGCGCCGATCGCGATCAATGCCAGGATAGACCCCAGCCCTAGCCACCGTTTGTTCATGGCCTCCTCCTTCTTGGCGTGATTGGGTGTGCAGCGCTTGGCGCCCATCTTACCCCGACCACGGCCGGATTCGGACGGGAAATTGAACGCGCCCGAGGGCCCCCGTCTAGTCCTGCGCGCGGGAAGTCTCGATCAGCCGCGTGTAACTCACTGCCGCGGCGAGCAGCGCGATAGCGGCCGCCAGCCCCAGCGCCCACACGGTTGCACGCCCGCCGAACAGGCTGAACATCAGCGCGACCAGCGCAGCGCCTATGGTCTGGCCGAGCAGCCGCGCCGTGCCCAGCATGCCGCTCGCCCCGCCGCTGCGCGCGTGCGGGGCCGAGGTGATGATGGCGCGGTTATTGGGAGACTGGAACAGCCCGAATCCGGCGCCGCACAACATCATGCGCCAAATGATATCGGCGTCGCCGGGGGCCGCCGGCAGCAGCGCGAGCGAAGCGAGGCCCACGGCGAAAACGACGAGGCCAAGCGCGCCGAGGATGCCGGCCGAGTGGCGGTCGGCGAGCCTGCCGGCGATCGGTGCCATGACGGCGGTCGCCAGCGGCCAGGGCGTCATCAACAGGCCGGTCGCCACCTCGCTGCGGCCGAGCAGATCCTGCAGATAAAAGGGAATCGCGACGTAGGCCAGCATCTGCGCCGCAAAGGAGCAGACCGAGGTCGCGATCGACAGCGCGAACATCGGGATGCGCAGCAGATCCACCGGCAGCAGGGGCGAAACCTGCGGCAGCTGGCGCAGCACCAGAGCGACGCCCGAAATCGCAGCGCCGAGAAAGGCGAGCGCCACGTAAAGCATGCGCCCGCCGTGGCCGACGCTGTCGACGGCGATGATCAGCAGGCCGAAAAAAAGCGCGTTCAACAGGGCGCTGGCCAGATCGAAGCGCCGCCCCGCGCGCGGCGTGCGCGGCAGCATGCGCGCAGCGGCCATGGTCGCGAGCCCGATCGGCACGTTGACCGCGAACAGCCAGGGCCAGGAGGCGACCGACAGGATGCCGGCGGCGACGGTTGGACCGACCGCCGACGACACCGCCACGACGAGGGCGTTGATGCCGATGCCGCGGCCGAGCAGCCGCGGCGGATAGATGAAGCGCAGCAGCGCACTGTTGACGCTCAGCATGCCGGCCGCGCCTATCCCCTGCAGCACGCGCGCTGCGCTCAGCATGGCGAGCGAATGCGACAGCGCGCAGGCGAGGGAAGCCAGAGTGAACACGACCAGCCCGGCGCGATAGACGCGGCGATAGCCGACGATCTCGCCGAGCGAGGCGAGCGGCAGCATCAGGATGGTGATGACGAGCTGGTAGGCGTTCACCACCCAGATGGAATCGGCCGGGGTGGCGTTGAGGTCCTTGGCGATGCTGGGCAGCGCGACGTTGGCGATGGCGCTGTCGAGCACCGCCATGGTGATGCCGAGTGCCACGGTGACGACCGCCCAGGTGCGCTGCGACGGCGGCAATCCTTCGGTGTCCGTGCCGGACGTCGTCATGCCGGCATCGCTCCGGTCGGCGCGGGCTCTTCTGTCCCGGTGAGCTGTTCCACCGCAGCCTAAGGATTGCCCAGGTAGTCGCGCTTGCCGATCTCGATGCCGTTGTGGCGCAGGATATTGTAGGCGGTGGTGACGTGAAAATAGAAATTTGGCAGCGCGTGGCCCAGCAGGAACTGCATGCCCTTGTAGCGGGTTTCCTTGTCGCCGCGCCTGATCACGATTTCCCTGTCTTCGCTGCCGTCGATCTGCCCTGGCGTCACGGTCTGGATGAACGCAATGGTCTTGGCGATGCGCGCCTTCAATTCGGCCAGGGTTTTCTCGTTGTCCTCGTAGGCCGGAATCTCCACCCCGGCCAGGCGCGCCACCACGCCCTTGGCCGTATCGCAGGCGATCTGCACCTGCTTGATCATGGGCAGCATGTCGGGGAACAGGCGATAGCCGGTCAGCGCGGCGGGGTCGAGCTTTTTGGCGTCGACATGGGCTTGCGCCTTGTCCAGGATATTGGACAGGTTGCCGAGGATATTGACGAAGCGCGGCACGCTCGCCTGGTACATGGAAATGGTCATGGGCAATCCTTGAAGGGAAAAAGGGAGGGGCGGCGGTCCGCGCATATTCTACGCCTTGCGTTCCGGTGCGCGTTGCAGGGGCTGGCCGCAATGGCCCAACCGGCCGGCGGGTGGTCGGCAAGATCGTTCTCACCCGGTGAGCGCGAAGGGCTGCCTATCCGGCCGCTTTTCCGTGTCCCGATACTTCCGCGCCGGCGTCCGCAGCCAGCTTGAGGTGAAACAGCAAGGACCCGGCGGAGATCACGCCGACGGCGAGGAAGGCAGGCAGGAAATCGGAAGCTTCGATGCTGGAGCGCCCGTGCAGGCTGCTTGCCAGTTGCAGCACGAACGCCCCGATCACCACGCCCATGCTTTGCGCCAGCCGTTGCGCCATGCTCGACAGGCTGGTTGCCTGGCTCATCGTCTGCCGGCTGACATCGGCGAAGGAGATGGCGTTCAGGCTGGTGAACTGGAGCGAACGCAGGCAACCGCTGAACAGCAGAACCGCAATGATCAGGGCATGCGGGGTGGCAGCGGTAAACAATCCATATCCTGCCTTT
>JAKAIH010000169.1 GCA_021825225.1 Pseudomonadota bacterium | reverse complement strand
AGCTCGGCGGCGGCAAGATCGGGGCCGCAGGTGACAGCGCCGATTTCGCGCTGCTCTTGGAATACGTGGCCGAAATCCCCGGGATCGAGCGCATCCGCTACACCACCTCGCACCCCAAGGAGTTCACGCAGCGCCTGATCGACGCCTATGGCGCGATTCCCAGATTGGCGAACCACGTGCATCTGCCGCTGCAATCGGGCTCGGATCGGGTGCTCGCGGCGATGAAACGCGGCTACACCGCGCTCGAATACAAGTCGATCATCCGCCGTCTGCGTGCCGCGCGCCCCGGCATCTCGATTTCGTCGGACTTCATCGTCGGCTTTCCCGGCGAGACCGAAGGCGATTTCGAAGCGACCATGAAGCTCGCCGCCGAAATCGGCTTCGACGACTCCTACTCCTTTCTCTACAGCGCGCGGCCGGGAACACCGGCGGCGGAGCTCGCCGACGACACGCCGCAGCGGGTGAAGCAGGTACGTCTTGCGCGCCTGCAGGCGCTGATCGAAGCGCAGGCGAGCGCGATCAGCCGCGCCATGCTCGGCAGCACCCAGCGCGTGCTGGTCGAAGGCGTCGCGAGACGGAATTCCGGCGAGCTCTGCGGGCGCAGCAGCAACAACCGCATGGTGAATTTCGCCGGACCGGTGGAACTCATCGGCCGCATGGTCGAGGTCGAAATCACCGCTGCGATGGCGCATTCCCTACGCGGAGAAATCCGCGTTCCACTTGGGGGCGGAGAAATCCGCGTACCGCCTGAGGGCGGCGAAACCGGCTTTGCGCAAACGACAGACGCTATTCGCGTGGCTGCCGATGCAGTCGGCCTTGCCCGATGAAGCCCAAATCCGTAGAAGTCACGCTCTCTCCGGTAGACAACCAGCGCCTCGCCACCTTGTGCGGAGCCTTCGACGAGAACCTGCGCCAGATCGAAATCGCGCTCGACATCACCATCGCGCGCCGCGGCGAGCGCTTCGTACTGAAAGGCCACCCGCGCCAGACTGCGCGCGGCGCCGAGGTGCTGGAGCGCTTCTACAACCAGGCCAAGCGCGGCCTCACCATCGACGACGTGCAGCTCGGCCTGGTGGAAGTCAGTCAAAGCAACGACGACCCGCAAGCCCCGGCTTTGCTCACGCGCAAGCCCGACCTGCACGGACGCACTCCGCGCCAGGTGGAATACATCAAGAACATCCTTGCGCACGACATCACTTTCGGCATCGGTCCGGCGGGCACCGGCAAGACTTACCTGGCGGTGGCCTGCGCGGTGGACGCGCTGGAGCGCGACGCGGTGAAGCGCATCGTGCTGGTACGCCCGGCGGTGGAGGCGGGCGAGCGGCTCGGCTTTCTCCCGGGCGATTTGGCGGAGAAAGTCAATCCCTACCTGCGCCCGCTGCACGACGCGCTCTACGACCTGATGGGCTTCGACAAGGTGGGAAGAATGTTCGAGCGCGGCGCCATCGAAATCGCGCCGCTGGCCTATATGCGCGGGCGCACGCTCAACCACTCCTTCATCATCCTCGACGAAGCGCAAAACACCACGCCGGAGCAGATGAAAATGTTCCTCACGCGCATCGGCTTCGGCAGCAAGGCAGTAGTCACCGGCGACGTCACCCAGATCGACCTGCCGCGCGGCAGCAAGAGCGGCCTGGTGGAGGCGCGCCGCATCCTGGCCGAAGTGCGCGGCCTCGCCTTCACCCTGTTTCTGGCCGAGGACGTGGTGCGCCACCCCCTGGTGCAGCGCATCGTCAACGCCTATGAGCGCCACCAGAACGAGACCTGAAGCCGCCACGGCGCAATTGAAGCTGACCGTGCAGAAGGCGGTCAACTCTCCGGGACTGCCGGGCAAAGCCGCGCTGCGGCGCTGGCTCGCCGCCGCCCTGGCACAGCGCGCCGCGATTACCGTGCGCTTCGTCGGCAACGCCGAGGGGCGCGAACTCAACCGCGCCTACCGCGAGCGCGATTACGCCACCAACGTGCTCAGCTTCGGTTACGGCGCGAGCGGGCGCCCACGGGTGCTCACCGGCGACCTGGTGCTGTGCGCGCCGGTGCTGCGGCGCGAAGCGCGCGCGCAAGGCAAGACGCTGACCGCGCATGTCGCGCACCTCACCGTGCACGGCGCGCTGCACCTGCAGGGACACGATCACCAACGCCCGAGCGCGGCAGCGCGCATGGAGGCGCTGGAAAGGAAAATTCTCGCGCAACTCGGCTTTCCGGACCCTTACGCCGGCGATGCCTGATGAATACAGGGCGATAGTGGATAATATCGACCTTCCCATCGCCCGCTTTGCGCCGCACACCGCATATGCAAGACGACAAAAGCCATAAACCTTCGCTGCTCGAACGCCTGTCGGCGCTGCTCCTGCGCGAGCCGGAAGACCGCGAGCAGCTGCTGCAGCTGCTGCACTCGGCCTATGCGCACAATCTGCTCGACGCCGAAGCGCTGTCGATGATCGAAGGCGTGCTGCAGGTGTCGGAGATGCAGGTGCGCGACATCATGATCCCGCGCGCGCAAATGGACGTAGTAGACATCGGCGACACGCCGGATGCGTTCATTCCGACCGTGATCTCGACCGCGCATTCGCGCTTTCCCGTAATCGACCGCGAGCGCGACAACGTGCTCGGCATCCTGCTCGCCAAGGACCTGCTGCACTACTATGCCGGCGAGGAAGAGTTCGAGGTGCGCGAGATGCTGCGCCCGGCGGTGTTCGTGCCCGAATCAAAACGACTCAACATCCTGCTGCGCGAATTCCGCGCCAGCCGCAACCACATGGCCATCGTGGTGGACGAGTACGGCGGCGTCGCCGGCCTGGTGACCATCGAAGACGTGCTGGAGCAGATCGTCGGCGACATCGAGGACGAATACGACTTCGACGAGACCGAAGACAACATCCTGCCGGAGTCCAGCGGCCAGTACCGGATCAAGGCGCGCACCGAGATCATCGATTTCAACGAGAAATTCGGCACCAGCTTCGACGACGAGGAATACGACACCGTCGGCGGCCTGGTGATCAGCCGTTTCGGCCGCGTGCCCAAGCGCGGCGAGAGCATCGTCATCGACGGATTCAAGTTCCAGGTCATGCGCGCCGACAGTCGCCGCGTGCACACCCTGCTGGTGCAAAAGCCGCGGGATCAATGAATCCCGCCGTACTGCGGCAGCTGCGCGCTCCACTGGCGGCATGCGCACTCGGCGCGGCCGCAGTGCTGGGCTTCGCGCCCACGGCCCTCGCCCCTCTGCCGGTACTCAGCGCGGCCGGCCTGCTGTGGCTGTGGCAGGGGGCAGCCGCACCGCGGCGCGCAGCCGCGCTCGGCTTCGCCTTCGGCATGGGTTTGTTCCTCACCGGCGTCAGCTGGGTCTATATCAGCCTGCACGACTACGGCGACATGCCCGCGGCGCTGGCCGCGGTCGCCACCCTGCTGTTCTGCGCCTTTCTCGCGCTCTATCCCGCGCTCGTGGGATACCTGCAGGCACGGCTAGGCGGGCCGCTCGCCGCGAGGCAGCTCGTGCTGATCCCGGCCTTGTGGACGCTCTCCGAATGGCTGCGCGGCTGGATCTTCACCGGCTTTCCCTGGCTCAGCCTGGGCTATTCCCAGGCCGAATCGCCGCTGCGCGGCTACGCTCCGCTCGCCGGCGTGTTCGGCCTGTCCTGGCTGGTCCTGCTATGCGCCGCGCTGCTGCTCGCGCTCATGCGGCCGACCCGACGCGGCGCGGCAGTAGCCGCGCTCGCGCTCGTCCTGGGTCTGGGTTACGGCCTGGATCGCATCGAATGGACGCAGCCGCAAGGCGCACCGATCACAGTAAGCCTGCTGCAGGGAAACATCGCGCAGGATCTGAAATGGGACGCCGGGCGCTTCGCCTCCACGGTGCAGTTGTACCAGCGCATGATAGAGCGCTCCGCGGCACGCCTCACCATCCTGCCCGAGACCGCCATCCCGCGCTTTCTCGACCTGCTCGACCCCGCCCTCGTGTCCGCGCTCGCCGCGAGCGCGCGCCGCCATGGCGGTGACCTGATCGTCGGCGTTCCGCTGCGCGACGGCGCCGGGCGCTATTACAACAGCGCGATCAGCCTGGGCGCCTCCCCCTCACAGCGCTACGACAAGATCCACCTGGTGCCGTTCGGAGAATTCATTCCGCCCGGTTTCGGCTGGGTCCTGTCGATACTGAAAATCCCGCTCGCCGATTTTTCGCGCGGCAGCACGGCACAGGCGCCGCTTGCCCTCGCTGGGCAGAAAATCGCGGTCGACATCTGCTACGAGGACGCGTTCGGCGAGGAAATCATCCGCCCCCTGCCGCAGGCGACGCTGCTCGTCAACGTCAGCAACGTCGCCTGGTTCGGCGACTCGCTCGCGCCGCACCAGCACCTGCAGATTTCGCAGCTGCGCGCGCTGGAAACCGGGCGCGACATGCTGCGCGCCACCAACACCGGCATGACCGCGATCATCGACCATCACGGCCACGTGGTCGCGGCGCTGCCGGCCTTCACCCAGGGCACATTGAGCGGCAGCGCCCAGGGGCGCAGCGGCGCCACGCCTTACGTGCGCTGGGGCAACGCGCCTCTCCTGCTGCTTGCGACCCTGCTGTGCTGCGTGTACGCGCTGCGCCATCGGAAGTCGGTCGCACCCTTATGATTGAATATGTATGTCGTCGCAATTTCCGTCGCATGCCACGAAGAGACTTGCGCGCTGCGCGCGCCAACCGTGCTTTCTGGACGGATGAAAACCGCATCCGTCCAGAAAGCACGGTTACGGTTAGAACCAAACAGGACGTGGGGGTTATACAAGATCACCGATTGCGTACGGATGTGCTTTTCATCCGTACGCAATCGGTGATCCGCGCGGACAGCTTTTCGTCCGCGCAAAATTGGGACTTTAATGGACAGCGCGATTTAGGCCTTCACTCATAGCATGTCCGTAGCAAAGCCCACAGCATCGGTGCTGCCGTTTTTCCTGAGCTCTTTTGCCTGGAATTTCGCGCTGGGCATGACCTACCCCCTGGTGCCCCTGTATGCCAACCAGCTGGGCATGTCCGGCGTCGGCATAGGCAGCCTGGTGGCGCTGCCGGTGCTGGCCCAGATCACGTTCAACCTGATCGGCGGCGCCTATACCGACCAGGTGGGCGGGCGCAGGCTGATGCTGACCTCGTTTGCGCTTACCGCCGCAGCAGGCGCCGTGTTTTCTTTCGCCAGCGGATTCTGGCTGCTGCTGCTGGCGCAGCTGCTGATGGTGATGTCGCGCGCCATGTACTGGCCCGCCTCGTGGAGCCTGGGAAGCGAGCTGCCGGGCGGGCGCAGCCTGCAGATGGGACGGCTCAACGCGATCACCAATACCGGACAGATCATGGGCATGACCGGCGCGGGGTTCTCCCTGCTGTGGTTCGGTTTCGCGCCTTCATTTCTCGCGCTCGCGGCCATGGGTGGCCTCTCGTTCGCCCTCGGCCGCGGCGTGCCCGAAAAGCAGAAAGGCGCCGCACGCAAGCAACGACGGCTGTTTTCGGGCTATGCCCAGCTGATCCGCCTGCGCGTGTTTGCCTTTGCGATCATGTGCGCCTATATATCGGCCTTGCCGTTTTCGCTCTCCTTCTCGTTCTACCCTATCCTGTTCGCCGAGTACGGTTACGCCTCGGACGCCACCGGCGCGTTGCTCGCGCTGCGCGCGATCGGCTCGGCCATGGCGGGACTGGTGATCGCGCGCTATCTCGATTTCTCCTCCAAGCTCGCCGCGCCGCTCGCCTGCGCCGTCGCCACCGCGTTGTCGGTGGGACTGATCGCCGCTTCGAAGGAAGCCTGGGCGATAGGACTGCTGATGGCCGCGGTCGGACTCGCTTCGGGCATCATGACGCTGTTCTTCCAGATGCTCATCAGCGAAATCAGCAGCGTCGACAACCGCGGCTCCGCCCTCGCCCTGGGCGGCCTGGGCTGGGGTCTGTCGCATTTCTCCACGCCCCTGGTCATGGGCTATCTCAAGGACCACTTCGGCCTGCTGCCCGCGTTCTATTGCATCGGCGGCTTCGCCTTCCTCTGGAGCCTGTGCCTGATCCCGATGCACCGCTGGGCCTTTGTCAGACCGCTCACGCAAATCAAAGACAAGGATAAGTCATGAACCCGCGCTTAAGCGTATTGGACCAATCGCCCATCATCAGCGGCCACTCGCCTGCGCAGGCCGTCGCCGAAACGGTGAAGCTGGCGCAGGCGGCCGATGCGCTCGGCTACCACCGCTACTGGCTCGCCGAGCACCACGCCGTGGCTGCGCTTGGCGACCCCTGCCCGGAAATCCTGCTCACGCGCGTGGCGAGCGCGACTGCGCGCATCCGCGTCGGCACCGGCGGCGTGCTGCTGCCCTACTACAGCGCGCTCAAGGTGGCCGAAGTGTTCCGCATGCT
>JAKAIH010000168.1:1699-6373 GCA_021825225.1 Pseudomonadota bacterium | reverse complement strand
GTTTCGCCGGCGTTCCTGTTCGCGGCCCTGCTATGGCACGAGGTGCTCGCGGCATGGAAAGTCAACGAAGGCAAGGACCTGCGCAGCATCCCCGCGCTGTACCTCGCCATGGACCAGGTGCTCGATGCGCAGACCGACAAGCTGTCGATTCCGCGGCGTCTGACCACGACAATGAAGGAAATCTGGGCACTGCAGCCGCGCCTGGAGCAACGCTCGGGCAAACGCGCCCTCGTGCTGCTCACCCACCCGCGCTTTCGCGCCGGCTACGATTTCATGCTGTTGCGCGCCGAAAGCGGGGAGGTGCCGATGGATCTGGCCAACTGGTGGGCACGCTTCCAGGACGCGGAACTGGAAGAGCGCAACGCCATGTTGATCGCCGACACCACGCCGAAGAAGCGGCCGCGCCGCCGGCGCAGGAGCAAGCCCGGGGGCGCGGCTGAAGCCGCGCCCGTCGGAGACGAGCCGCAGAATTAAGCGCGGAGGATGCGGACGTCCGGCCCGACAAGGTCTTGCTTTTCGCTTGAGCACTCCGCGCCAGTCAATTGACAGCCATGCATACCGCATTCATCGGCTTGGGCAGCAATCTGGGCAGGCCCGAGGCGCAGTTGCGCCGGGCGATCGCGGCCCTGGCCGAATTGCCCGAGACCCGGCTTGCGGCCGCCTCTTCGCTTTATCGCAGCGCGCCGGTCGGCCATGCGGACCAGCCCGATTTCGTCAACGCCGTGGCGCAGCTGTCTACCGCGCTCACGCCGCCGGTCTTGCTCGCCGCACTGCTCGGGATCGAGAAGCGCTTCGGCCGCGAGCGCTCGTTCCGCAACGCCCCGCGCACCCTCGACCTGGACCTGCTGCTCTACGATGCGCACATCCTGGCCGAGCCCGGACTCGAGCTGCCGCATCCGCGCATGCACCAGCGCGCGTTCGTACTCGCGCCGCTGGTCGAAATCGCGCCCGACTGCGAAATACCCGGCAAGGGGCAAGCCGCTGTGCTGCTCGCCGCCTGTGCCGATCAAAGCGTCGATAAACTGGCCGCGCCATGAAGATCCCCGTCGTCGCGCAGACCGCGATCCTGCTCACGCTGTCCAACGTCTTCATGACCTTCGCCTGGTACGCGCATCTGAAGGAGCTGCGCAGCAAGCCCCTGATCGTCGCGGCCCTGATCTCGTGGGGGGTGGCGCTGTTCGAGTACCTGCTGCAGGTGCCGGCCAACCGCATCGGCTACGGCCAGCTATCCTTGCCGCAGCTCAAGATCCTGCAGGAAGTAATCTCGCTGGCGGTGTTCGTCCCCTTCGCCCTGTACTACATGCAGCAGCCGCTGAAGCTCGACTATCTGTGGGCCGCGCTGTGTATCATGGGCGCCGTGTATTTCATCTTCCGCTCCTGATGGAAAAATACCGCCACATCGTCGTCGAAGGACCCATAGGCGTGGGCAAAACCAGCCTCGCCCGGCGCCTCGCCGAGCACCTCAATGCCGGGCTGCTGCTGGAGCATCCGGAGCAGAACCCGTTCATCGCGCGCTTCTACCAGGACATGGAGCGCTACGCGCTGCCGACGCAGCTGTTTTTCCTGTTCCAGCGCTTCAACCAGCTGCGCGAACTCGCGCAGATCGACATGTTCAAGCAGGTGACCGTGGCCGATTTCCTGCTCGACAAGGATCCCCTGTTCGCGCGCCTCACGCTCGGCAACGACGAGCTGCAGCTGTACCAGCAGATCTACGCCACGCTCGCGCCGCAGGCGCCGCGGCCGGACCTGGTGATCTACCTGCAGGCGCACACCGAAACCCTGGTGGAGCGCGTCAGGCGCCGCGGCGCGGAGTTCGAGCGGCCGATCACCGAGTCCTATCTCGCGCTGGTCGCGGACAGCTACAACCGGTTTTTCTACCACCACACGGGGTCGCCGGTGTTGATCGTGAACTCCGAACGGCTCAATTTCGTCGACCGGCCGGCCGATTTCGGCCTGCTGCTCGAGCGCATACAGGCCATGCGCGGGCAACGCGAATTTTTCAACTTAGGCGAATAATCATGGACATCGTCACCTCCGTCACAGCCTTGCGCGAGCGGCTGCAGCGCGAGCCCAACAACGTCTTCGTCCCCACCATGGGCAATCTGCACGAAGGGCACATCAACCTGATCGGCATCGCCAAACCCAAGGCCGCGTGCACGGTGGTCAGCATATTCGTCAACCGTCTGCAATTCGGGCCGAAGGAGGATTTCGAGCGCTATCCGCGCACGTTTCGGAACGACTGCGACAAGTTGAGGAGCGCGGGCGTGGACGTTGTATTCGCGCCCGACGAGAAGGAAATCTACCCGGAGCCGCAGACCTTCGTGGTCGAGCCCTCCGATCTGCAGCACATCCTCGACGGCGCGTTCCGCCCGGGGCATTTTCGCGGCGTCGCCACGGTAGTGCTGAAGCTGTTCAACATGGTCATGCCGCATGCGGCGATCTTCGGCAAGAAGGACTACCAGCAATACCTGGTGCTGCGCGACATGGTGCGCCAGCTGGCGCTGCCGGTGGAAATCATCCCGGCCGAGACGGTGCGGGCGGCCGACGGGCTGGCGCTGTCTTCGCGCAACGGCTACCTGAGCCCGGCTGAGCGCGCCGAAGCGCCGCGGCTGTATTCCCTGCTCACCGACGCCAAACAAAGACTCGCCAAGGGCGAGCGCAATTTCCAGCGCATCGAACTCGAGGCCATGTCGCAGCTCGCGCAACACGGCTGGGCGCCGCAATACCTCTCGGTGCGCCGGCGCGCCGACCTGCAGGTGCCTGCGCCCGAGGAGCGCGAACTGGTGGTGCTCGCCGCGGCTTATCTGGGCAAGACGCGGCTCATCGACAACATCGAAGTGACGCTATAGTCGCGCCTAACCCGCATCGTCGACCAATTTCTGCGAGGAGACGGACATGAAGCATCGAATCACCCAAAGTGCTGCGATCGCCTGCGTAGCCGCGCTGCTCAGCGCGTGCAGCAGCATAAACCTGGATGCGCTGTCGTTCGGCGGCATCAAGGAACAGGATACTTCGCGCCCCCCGGCCGGCGCCACCGCGTACCAGTGCGAGAACAGCAGGCACTTTTTCGTGCGCTACGTCGACAACGGCGCCGCCGCCTGGGTGATGCTGCCGGACAGGGAATTCCGCCTGAACAAGGCCGGCTCTGGAAGCAGCTACAGCAACGGCAGCGACAGGCTGGAGCTAAAGGACAAGGAGGCGACGCTGTGGGACGGCGCCACGGCGGCCTATGCCGGCTGCAAAGCCGCGGGCGGCTGAACCTCCGGCATCGAACTGCCCGCGCTATGGCGACTAGGCGCTCCGCAGCGTGAATTCGCCGAAGCGCCGCAGCAGCACATCCACGTCTGCCGCGACCGACGCCCCCTCGGAGCGAAACCCCAGGCAAGCGCCGGCACGAAACTCCTGCAGCGCATAGCGGCGCACCCCCAGTTCCTGCAAGGTTCGGGTGAGGCGATCGAGTTCCTCCGGCGCGAGGAAGCCGGCGTGCCAGGTGGTGCGGAACTCGCAGTCCACACCGCTCGCCAACAGAGCCCGCGCGCTCTGCAACGCCGCCGCGCCGCTCCCGCGCACGCCGGTAATGCGTTCATAGGCCGCGTCGAACGGCGCTTTGGCGTCGAAGCCGACCCAATCGACCAGAGGCAGCACTTCGGTCAAGCGGCGCGGGTAGATGCCGGCGCTGTGCAGGCCGATGCGATAGCCCAAGGCGCGGGCATCGCGCATCGCCTGCGCCAGCCCCGGCTGCGCGGTAGGTTCGCCGCCGCTGAACACCACCGCGTCCAGGAGCCCGCGGCGACGGCGCAGGAAGTCCAGCACCTCGCTCCAGGCGATGGCCCCGGCCGCCTCGCCCGGCTGCAGCTGCGGATTATGGCAATAGCAGCAGCCCCAGGGGCAACCCTGGCAATACACCACCGCGGCGAGCTCCCCGGGATAGTCGGTCGCCGACAGCGGCGTCAGCCCGCCGACGCGCAGCGGCGCCGGCGCGCGCTCACGCGAGGCCGGCGCGGCACTCGTCGAAGAACTTGCGTTCGTAATGCTCGCCTTTCTTGCCGGTGTTGAAAGACGCCACCGGCCGGTGATAGCCCATCACGCGGGTCCATACTTCGCAGCGCTGGCGCTCTTCGTCGCGCAGTTCGATCCGGGTGAAAGCCTGGGCTTCGCTTACTGCATTCATGTTTTTTCCTCCTGTCGTCGCTCGTTAGACCGCCTCGGTCTGGCGCCGTTTTTTCGCCAGCAGATCCTCGTCGCAGCGCGGGCAGAACTCGTGCTCGCCCGCGAGATATCCGTGTTTGGGGCAGATCGAAAACGTCGGCGTCACGGTGATATAGGGCAGGCCGAAGCGCTCCAGTGAGCGGCGCACCAGCTTCTTGCACGCCTCGGCCGAACTGATGCGCTCGCTCATGTAAAGATGCAGCACGGTGCCGCCGGTGTATTTGCGCTGCAGCTCGTCCTGCCGTTCCAGCGCCTCGAACGGGTCGTCGGTGAATCCGACCGGCAGCTGCGACGAATTGGTGTAGAACGGCATGTCCGCCGTACCCGCCTGCAGGATGCCGGGAAAGCGCTTGCGGTCCTCGCGCGCGAAGCGGTAGGTGGTGCCCTCGGCCGGCGTCGCTTCGAGGTTGTACATGTGGCCGGTCTCTTCCTGGAACGCGACGATGCGCGCGCGGATGTGATCAA
>JAKAIH010000168.1:0-1689 GCA_021825225.1 Pseudomonadota bacterium | reverse complement strand
CCCAGGCGCTGGTGATGTCGTGTTCGTCTGCAGTGAAGTTGCGGATCAATTCGTTGATGCCGTTCACGCCGATGGTGGAGAAATGATTGCGCAGCGTGCCGAGGTAGCGTTTGGTATAGGGGAACAGGCCCGCATCCATGTAGCGCTGGATCACCTTGCGCTTGAGTTCCAGGCAGTTCTTGGCGACATCCATCAACTCGTCCACGCGCGCGAGCAGCGCCGTCTCGTCGCCGCGGTAAAGGTGCCCCAGCCGCGCGCAGTTCAGCGTCACTACACCGACCGATCCGGTCTGCTCGGCCGAGCCGAACAAACCGTTGCCGCGCTTCAACAATTCGCGCAGATCGAGCTGCAGCCGGCAGCACATCGAGCGGATCATGTTGGGCTTCAACTCGGAGTTGAGGAAGTTCTGGAAGTACGGCAGGCCGTATTTGGCGGTCATCGCGAACAGCAGGGTGGCGTTCTCCGACTCCCAGTCGAATTCCGGCGTCACGTTGTAGGTCGGGATGGGGAAGGTGAACACCCGGCCCAGATGGTCGCCCGCGGTCATGACTTCGATGTAGGCGCGGTTGATCATGTCCATTTCGCGCTGCAGCTCGCCGTAGGCGAAAGGCATCTCCTTGCCGCCAATGACCGGAACCTGCTCGCGCAGGTCTTCCGGGCACACCCAGTCGAAAGTCAGATTGGTGAACGGCGTCTGCGTGCCCCAGCGCGAGGGCACGTTGAGGTTATAGATCAGTTCCTGGATGCACTGCCTCACCGCTTCGTAGGACATGCCGTCCTTGCGGATGTAGGGCGCCATGTAGGTATCGAAGGAGGAGAAGGCCTGGGCGCCGGCCCATTCGTTTTGCAGCGTGCCGAGGAAATTGACGATCTGTCCAACCGCACTCGACATGTGCTTGGGCGCCGCCGCCTCGACCTTGCCCGGCACGCCGTTCAGACCTTCGTGCAGCAGCGTGCGCAGCGACCAGCCGGCGCAATAACCGGCGAGCATGTCCAGGTCGTGAATGTGTATGTCGCCCTCGCGATGCGCGCGGCCGGCTTCGGGCGCGTAGACGTGGTTGAGCCAGTAGTTCGCGACCACCTTCCCCGACACGTTGAGGATCAGGCCGCCGAGCGAATAGCCCTGGTTGGCGTTGGCATTGACACGCCAGTCGCGCCGCTCCAGGTACTCGTTGATCGAGCTCTCCACGTCTACCGCCGTGCGGCTGTCTTCGCGCAGGCGCCGGTGCTGCTCGCGGTAGGCGATGTAGGCGCGCGCAGTGCGGAAATAGCCCGCTGCGAGCAGCGCCAGTTCGACGCTGTCCTGAATGCGCTCGATGTCGGGCACGCTGCCCTCGGGCAGCGTGGCGATGTCGGCGAGCACGCGCTCGGCCACCGGTTCGAGCGCGGCGCGCTCGAACTCGCCCGTGGCGGCGCGCGCGCGCTGCATCGCGTTCACGATCTTGGCCGCGTCGAACGCGACCAGCTTGCCGTCGCGCTTGCGGATGCTCTGCGGCAGGCCGGCCAGTTTGAACAGCGGGGAATTCTGCGGGACCTGGGTCATGGCTGTTGTCCTCTTTTTTTGAACCTGTTGCGGCAAGGCCGGCGCCCATTTCTTATCCCGCGGTTCTCAAATAGACTCTGAGCCATCAGGCACAAGATACTGGGGCAAGACCGAAATTTAGCCCAACCTATAGTGGTCTGCAACGG
>JAKAIH010000167.1 GCA_021825225.1 Pseudomonadota bacterium | reverse complement strand
GCTGCGGCGCGGCGGCCCAACGAGCGGTCACCAGCCAGGCCAGCGCGGGCACGACGACGAGTTCCAGCAGGGCTGCCACGCCGATGGCGCTGGCCAGGAAGAGCATGGCCTGAGCGGGGGAGTTCCATAGCGGAACGCCGTGCTCGTTCATCAGGAACAGCGCCGAATACATCGGAGCGAACAAGCCCAGGAACACCATCGCAGCCAACAGGATGCGCGTCCGAGCCGGGTTGTCGAACAAGCTGTAATGGCGGCTACCGAAGCTGAAGATGTCGGCCAGCTTGCGCCACGTTCCAGGCAGGCGGGCGATCTCGTCGCCCAGGCGCTGCCTCGGGACGGACTGGAAGCTCAGCCACCAAGCCAGCACCAGGAATATCGGCAGCAGGATGATGCCGTACTTGATGATCGCCGTATTCCAGTTGGACCAACCGAGATAGTAGCCGTAGATCAGATGCCCCGGTTGTTCCACCTCGGCCAGCACATTGACGAAGCCGCCCACGATCAGGGCCGCGATCAACGGCATGGTGAAGCGGTGTTCGACGGCATCGAATCGCCCGCGCCGGACATTGATCCAGGCATTGATCGCCCACAGCAACGCCAGTCCGCCGGCAACCCCCAGTGCCCAGGAGTAGTTGGCGAACAGGATCGAGAATGGCCGGTCGTGAGCGACGTTGAATAATTCGTTGAGGTGCCGCAAAGGCAATACCAATTGCGGCGTGGTCAATGGATTAGACATGGCTGGCCTCCTTGCTGGTATCGATATCCCAGTCGCCCTGGTCGCGGCCCATGTCTTTTTGCTCCACGGACCAGAGGGTCGGGTTGCCGGGCAGGTTGTTCTGAAGTTCCGTCGTCAGGCCGATGTAGAACACCCGCGGCTCGTTGCCCGTGTCAGGCTTGAGCTGCTGGACGGCGCCAGCCAGGATCTGTCGGGTCACGGGATCGCTCCGATTGCCGAGATCGCAGAACTGGCGTGCGCCGCCCACGCAGGTTTCGACGCAGGCCGGCAGCAGGCCCTGATCGACGCGCTGGGCGCAGAAGGTGCACTTGTCGGCGGTCAGGGTGATTGGGTTGATGAAGCGCGCATCATAGGGGCAAGCATTGACGCAGGCGCCGCAGCCCCAGCACAGGTCGCCGTCTATCTCGACGATACCGTCCTGGCGCTGCCACGTCGCACCCGCAGGACAGACCTCGATGCACGAGGGCCGCTCGCAGTGGTTGCACAGCCGCGGCAGGAAAGCGCGCTTGGTGTCCGGGAAGGTGCCCAGTTCCACGTCGGGTACCCAGGTGCGGAACACGCCCACGGGAATGTTGTTTTCGAACTTGCACGCCGACGTGCAGGATTGACAGCCGATGCATTTGCGCAGGTCGATCAGCATGCCCCAGCGCTTGCCGGCAAATCCGGTCCTGGCCAGATCGCCGTCCTTGGCGGTGTAGGCGTACGCCGAGCGATCCTGTCCCGACTCATAGTCGGTCCCGGCAGGCGTCAGGGATGTCGGCGGCTCGCCAAGCGCATCCTTGCCATCGCTCGGAGCGGGCTGCGCCTGCGCCGATCCAGCCCCCGCAACCACCGCGGCAGCCGTGGCCGCCACCGCGGCCGCTGTGCCCAGGGCCGCGCCCAGAAAACCTCGGCGGTCAGTCCTCAAGCTGTATCCGGGTTCGTCGTGTTCGTTCATCACTGTCCTCCGTTGGAGTCCTCATAATCTGCCTTGACCGCAGGGGTCGAGATTTCTTGGAAAGCCAACCCGGTCAATCCGAAATTGCTGGGTTGCCATAACGGCAGCAAAGATCGGACCAATCCCGGCAACACGCGGATTAACAGAAGAAAAATGGGCACGATTGATGCGTTTGGCACTGTATGTCGGAGCGGATGCGGAAAATCGTTACCATAAAGTAGCTATTACAATGGATATGTTCATAATCGCTACCGTCAGGTAACGCTGATTCGATATCAATGCCGATATCTTGATAAGCCGCTACCGATTGGTAGCGATCGATGGGGATGCACCATGACGACACGCCGACTGTTCCTGGGCGCTTGCGCCGGTCTCGCACTCGCTCCGGCCCTCGCCGCTATGCCCAGGCGCCCCGTGCGCGTGGGTCTGACGCCGGTCTTTCTGGGCGATCAGCACGGCTTGCTGGCCGACTGGCGCGCCTATATGGAAGCCAAGCTGCAGCAGCCCGTCGTGTTCGTGCAGCGAGACAGCTATCGCGAAACCATGGATTTGCTGCGCCTGGAGCAGATCGACTTCGCCTGGATCTGCGACTACCCCTTCGTCTATCTGCGCAAGCAGGTGCGCCTGCTCGCCGTTCCCCGGTTCAAAGGCCGCCCTTATTACCGCGCCTACTTGATCGTTCCGGCCAGGAGGCTCGATGTCACCAGCCTGCTCGATCTCAGGAACAAGATCTTCGCCTACGCCGATCCCTATTCAAATACCGGCTACCTGGCGCCGCGCTATCAACTGCGCCAGTTGGGCGAAGACCCCGGCAAATTTTTCAAACGCACCTTCTTCACCTATTCCCACCACAGCCTGATCGAAGCGGTGGCCGACGGCCTCGCCGATGGCGGTTCGGTGGACAGCTACGTCTGGGACGCCCTGAGCAAGATCAGGGCGGATATTACCGGCCGTACCCGGATCGTCAGCCAGTCGCCGGAGTATGGCTTCCCGCCCTTCGTCGCGAACCATGCCGTGTCCGCGGAGAGCTTCCAGTCCATGCAGAAAATGCTGCTGACCATGGCCGACGACGGCGCGGGCAAGGTTTTGCTCGAGCGCCTCGATCTCGACGGCTTCGTCGTCGGCGACGCCAGGAACTACCAGCTGGTTGCTCGGATGATGCGCGAATTCGGCGAAGAATAGCAGGCGCAAAATGCCGCTGCGCAGCCTGTTCAACCTGAGCTTTCGCTACAAGATTCCCTTGTGGGGAAGCGTCCTGATCGTCACCACCGCGGTCATCACCTCGACCGCTCTGTTCCTCCATAGCTACGACGACGTCAAGCGCGACATGCTGCGCAATGCCACGAGCCAGGGCCAGATCCTGGCCAAGACGCTGGTCCCGGTACTGCTCCAGGATCATGTGTGGCAAGCCTATGAAATCATCAACGCGCCCTTGCATGGCGCCACCCGTGAAAACGCCATTCAGGCCGATACCCTGCTCGTGCTCGATGCCCAGCGCCAGGTGTACGTCTCGACGCGGCCGCGGCGTTTGCCCATGCTCGCCGATTTCGCCCGGCGCTCGGGCGAGTACGCCCTTGTTGCGGCGAGCATAGCCAAGATGGGGGATGAGACCAGCGTGATCTCGCCGGTGGCCTCCGATTATCTGTACGTCGCCACGCCCATCATGGACGAGCAGACGCGCCTGGGCACGCTGATTCAGATCTATTCCAAGAAGATCCTCTGGCCGCGCTTTATCGCGAGTGCCGGACAGCTGAGCTGGGTGGTTCTGCTGGTGCTCGCCGTGCTGCTGCCGATCAACTGGTATTGGGGTCAGCGCACGGCGATGCCGCTGCTGCGCCTGACGGAGCGCATGGAGCAACTCGGGCACGGCCTTCCCGACGAGTTGCCTGCGAAAATCTACGATTACGAAGACGAACTGGGGCGCTTGTTCCAGGCCTATAACCGGACGCTGCAGCAGTTGCGGGAAAAGGCGCTGATCGAGGGGGAGATCATCCACTCGGAACGGCTGGTCGCGATCGGCAGGCTCGCCGCCGGCATCGCGCACGAAATCAACAATCCATTGCTGGGTATGCTCACCTCGATCAACACCTTGCGTCATCACGGCGCACCGGACGCGCGCACCAGCAAGACGCTGACGCTGCTCGAACGTGGTCTGACCCAGATCACGGAGACAGTCGCCGCGCTTCTGGTCGAGGCCAAGGTGAATAGCCGCGACTTCGCGCCGCAGGACATCGACGACGTGCAGACCCTGATTGCACCGCAAGCCAACAAACGGCGCGTTACCGTCGTCTGGACGGCGGGGCTGAGCGAGCCCGTTCCCCTGCCTTCCACCCTGGTGCGCCAAGTCATGATCAATCTGATCCTCAACGCCGTCCAGGCGTCGGAGGAGGGTGGCGGCGTCGAAGCCGCCGTTGCGCTGAGCGGAGCCGTGCTCCTGTTCGAGGTGGTCAATGGCGGCCGCAGCCTGAGCGATTCGCAGACCGAGCACCTGTTCGAACCCTTCACCAACGCCGGCGAAAACGGTCGCGGCCTCGGGCTCTGGGTCTGCTATCAGATCGTCAAGCAACTGGGCGGCGCCATCGCCGTCGATAGCACGATGGCCGCAGGCGCCGGCCGCACCCGATTCGAAGTGACCCTGCCCTTTGCCGCTCGCTAGGAGTATCGCCGTGACCGCTTCCGCCAAGCTGCGCCTGTGCCTGATCGAAGACGACGAGATCGTCGGCGACGCGCTGGCCGAGCGCTTCGAACTCGAGGGCTATGACTGCACCTGGTTCCGCACGGGGCGCGAGGCGCTGCTCGCCCTGCCGCGCCGCCGCTTCGACCTGGTGCTCAGCGACATCCGTCTGCCGGACATGTCGGGCGAGCAACTCTACGCGACCCTCCTCGACGAAGCCGTCGCGCTTCCGCCCTACCTGTTCATCACCGGCTACGGCGAAATCGACCAGGCTGTGCGCCTGCTCAAACTGGGCGCCGCCGATTACATCAAGAAGCCCTTCGACATCGAGGTGCTGCTGAAAAAAATCGGAGATCTGGCGACCGGGGGGGCGCCGTCCAAGATCGAGCCCTGCCTGGGCATATCGCCTGCCATGCGCGCGCTTGAGACCTTGATCGATCGTATCAAGGATTCCGGCAGCAACGTGCTGATCACCGGCGAATCCGGGGTAGGCAAGGAAATGGTCGCCAGCGAACTACATCGCCGCGGCAGCAAGGCGGCAGACCGACCCTTCGTCGCGGTCAATTGCGGCGCGTTCGCCGCGGGTCTGCTCGAGGCGGAACTGTTCGGCTATGAGAAGGGCGCCTTCACCGGCGCCGCGCGCGCGCACAAGGGGGTGTTCGAGCAGGCCGAGGGCGGCACGCTGTTTCTCGATGAAATAGGCGACATGCCGCCGGCCATGCAGATACGCTTGTTGCGTGCCATTCAGGACAGGCGCATCACCCACGTCGGCGGCGAGACAGCGATACCGGTCAGCCTGCGACTGGTCTGCGCCACGCACCGCGACCTCAAGCAAATGGTGGAGGGCGGTGATTTTCGCGAAGATCTCTATTACCGCATCAACGTGGTACATCTGCACGTGCCGCCGCTGCGCGAACGCAAGGAGGACATCCTTTGGCTCGCGCGGCACTTTCTCGAAGCCGAGGCGGCGCAGCGGCGCGGAGCGATGCGGACGTTGTCTTCGAAGCTGGAGCGCTTCATGCTCGATTATCCTTGGCCGGGCAACGTGCGCGAACTGAAGCACGCGCTCGAACGCGTGTGCGTTCTGAGCGCCGGCGGCAAATTGCCGCCGGAATTGATGTTCGACGAAATGCCGGTCAAACTGGCACCGACCGACGAGACCCTGGCGGTATGCCTCGCCGACTATGAAAAGCAATACATCGTGCGCGTCCTCAACGCCCACAACGGCCACGCCACACGCGCCGCCGAGGCGCTGGGCATCAGTCGCAAGAACCTGTGGGAGAAGATGAAGCGCTACGGCATACAGAGAAAGGGTGACGAGTGAACATCGCCTGCGCCGGCCGTTGCCCCTCCACAACCTGCGACTCCTTCTGTTTTGCCAGGTCCCGGAATATTTCTCCAAGATGCCGTCGCAGTGCCTCGAATATCTTCTTCTTTCGCGAGGGCAATCACATCAGGGCAATCGCATTTACCCCCGAGGAGCGAGGCCGAGCAATGAAGCGCGATAGTCGGGAAGACGATCGGCGGTTTTGCGGCGACTGCGCAGGCTGCGCTTGGGGTACTGCTTATCCTGGCGCAGCAGGGACAGCGCGAACTTGCGCAGGGCCGACAGATTCTGCGGCGCATGGCCTTTTCGCACCCGGCAGTCATCCTCGCGGAAGGTGACATCGAGCACCCAATGCAACCGGTTCTCGACACCCCAGTGGCTGCGTGCCGCTTTAGCAAAGGTTTCGGCATTGGCGATGCCCTTCGAGCCGATGTAGAACGCCCGCTCGGTCGAGGTCTTGCCGTCGATCTCGCAGGTACGCTGCACCATGCCCACACCGGCCAGCTTCGGCCAATGCTGCCGAAGCGGACGATCCAGCCAAGCCAAATCGCTCACCCACCAGGCACGGCGGGTTTCGATCCGGCCATGATCCTTCTCGACCGTCTCGTACCGACTCACCGGCAAGGCGCCGAATCCGCCGGCATCTGCTTCCGCGAAGAACTCCCGCAGGGCATCGGCCAGCTTCCCCTGGTTATCCTTG
>JAKAIH010000166.1 GCA_021825225.1 Pseudomonadota bacterium | reverse complement strand
GGCGGGATATCGTCCCGATATTGATCGAAGGGCTGCGCCGGCTCGAATACCGCGGCTACGACTCCTGCGGCGTCGCGGTGTACGACCCGGGCGGCGGCGGGCGCCTGAAGCGCGCGCGCACCGTCTCGCGCGTGGCCGATCTCGATGCGCAGGTGCGCGAGTCCGGGCTCAGCGGAAGCACCGGCATCTGCCACACGCGCTGGGCCACCCACGGCGCGCCGGTCACCGTCAACGCGCATCCGATCTTCAGCCGCGACGAAATCGCGGTGGTGCATAACGGCATCATCGAGAACTATGAGGAACTTCGCACGCGCCTGAAAACCCAGGGCTACGTATTCGAATCGCAGACCGATACCGAGGTCATCGCGCACCTGATCCACAGCCATTACGCGGGCGATCTGTTCCTCGCGGTGCGGCGCGCGGCGGCCCAGCTCAAGGGCGCTTATGCGATAGCCGTGTTCTGCAAGGCCGAGCCGCAGCGCGTGGTCGGCGCGCGCCAGGGCAATCCGCTGGTGCTCGGCGTCGGAGTAAAGCAGAACGCGGGCGAGACCTTCCTCGCCTCCGATGCAATGGCGCTCGCGGGAACGACGGACCAGATCATTTATCTCGAAGACGGCGATGTCGCCGATATCGGCCTGGGCCGCTATGCCATCGTCGATGCCAGCGGCAAGCCGGTCACGCGCGAGCTACGCAGCGTCAATGCGTATTCCGGCGCGGTCGAGCTCGGGCCTTACCGTCATTTCATGCAGAAGGAAATCTTCGAGCAGCCGCAGGCGATCGCCGACACGCTGCAAGGCGTCGCCGGCATCGCGCCGGATATTTTCGGCGACGCCGCCAAGGATATTTTTGCCGCGATCGATGCGGTGCACATCTATGCCTGCGGCACCAGCTATTACTCCGGCCTCGCCGCCAAATTCTGGCTCGAGGATCTTGCCGGCCTGCCGACGCAGGTCGAGGTCGCGAGCGAATACCGCTACCGCGTGAGCGTGCCCAACCCGCGCGCGCTGGTGGTGGTCATTTCGCAGTCGGGCGAAACCGCCGATACCCTGGCCGCGCTGAAGCATGCGCAGTCGCTGGGCCACAGGCACACGCTGGCGATCTGCAACGTCGCTACCAGCGCCATGGTGCGCCAGACCGCGCTGCAGTATCTGACCCGCGCCGGCGTCGAGATCGGCGTGGCTTCGACCAAAGCCTTTACTACCCAGCTCGCCGCGCTGTTCCTGCTCACGCTCGCGCTGGCCAAGGCGCGCGGGCGGCTCGCGCCCGAAGACGAGGCGCGCCACCTCAAGAACCTGCGCCACCTGCCGGCCGCGCTTTCGAGCGTGCTCGCGCTCGAGCCGCAGATCATCGCCTGGTCGGAGCAGTTCGCGCAGCGCGAACATGCGCTGTTCCTCGGGCGCGGGCTGCACTATCCGATCGCGCTCGAAGGCGCGCTCAAGCTCAAGGAAATTTCCTACATCCACGCCGAAGCCTATCCGGCGGGCGAACTCAAGCACGGACCGCTCGCGCTGGTGACCAAGGAGATGCCCGTGGTCACGGTCGCGCCGAACGACGCGCTGCTGGAAAAACTCAAATCGAATATGCAGGAAGTGCGCGCGCGCGGCGGCGAACTCTATGTGTTCGCCGACGCCGACAGCCACATCGCATCCTCGGAGGGCGTGCACGTGATCCGCCTGCCCGAGCATTACGGCGCACTGTCGCCGATCCTGCACGTGGTGCCGCTGCAGCTCCTGGCCTATCACACCGCGCTTGCGCGCGGCACCGACGTGGACAAGCCGCGCAATCTCGCGAAATCGGTCACGGTCGAGTAGGCGCTTGCCTTTCGATCGCCGCGCCTTCCTCAAGGCCTTCGCCGGGGCGGGTGCGCTCGCGGCGGCGGGCGCGCGCGCCGAAGTGAGTCCCACGGTCAATCCCAGGCCGCGCTTTTCCGCGGACCCGTTCAGCCTCGGCGTCGCCTCGGGCTATCCGCTGCCTGGCGGCATGGTGCTGTGGACGCGGCTTGCGCCTGCGCCCGCCGAGGACGACGGCGGCATGGGGCACGAAATCGTGCCGGTGCGCTGGGAACTCGCGACGGACGAGGCGATGCGCGAGGTCGTCGCCTCGGGCAGCGCCGAGGCTGCGCCCGAATGGGGCCACTCGGTGCATGTCGAGCCACAGGGCCTCGCGCCCGACCGCCCCTACTGGTACCGCTTCAGCGCCGGCGCGGCGCAAAGCCCGATCGGACGCACCCGTACTGCGCCTGCCGTGGATGCCGCCCCGGCGCGGCTGCGCTTCGCTTTCGCCTCCTGCCAGCAGTACGAGCAGGGCTACTACGGCGCCTACAAACACATCGTCGCCGACGCGCCCGATCTGATCGTTTTTCTCGGCGATTACATCTACGAGTCCTCCTGGGGGCGCAATCATGTGCGCAAGCACACCGGCGGGGAGCCCTACACGCTCGAGGACTATCGCGTGCGCTATGCGCTGTACAAGTCCGATCCCGACCTGCAGGCGGCGCACCGCGCCTGCCCCTGGATCGTGACCTGGGACGACCACGAGGTCGACAACGACTACGCCGACGACCTGTCCGAGGACGGCATGCCGCGCGAGCGCTTTCTCGCGCGCCGCGCCGCCGCCTATCGTGCCTACTATGAGCACATGCCGCTGCCCGCGCGCATGCGCCCGCAAGGCGGGCAGATGAAAATTTACACCCGCGTCGACTGGGGGCGGCTCGCGCGCGTGCACCTGCTCGACGACCGCCAGTACCGCTCGCACGAGGCCTGCTCCAAACGCCCCGGTGGCGGCGGCAGCAATGTGGTCGACGCTGCCGAGTGCGCGGCGCTCGCCGACCCGGCGCGCAGCATGCTCGGCGCCGGGCAGGAAGCCTGGCTCGACGCGGCGCTTGAGCGCACGCGCAGCGGCTGGAATGTGATCGCCCAGCAGACGCTGATGGCGCAGCTCGACCGCCAGACGGGCACCGGCAAGCGCGTGTGGACCGACGGCTGGGACGGTTATCCCGCCGCGCGCCGGCGCCTGCTCGACTCGGTGGCTGCGCGCCGGCCGGCGAATCCGGTGGTGATCGGCGGCGACGTGCACGCGCACTGGGTCGCCGACCTCAAGTCCGACTTCGACGACCCGCATGCGCCCGTGGTGGCGAGCGAATTCTGCGGCACTTCGATCACCTCGCAGGGGCCGTCGCAGAAATTCGTCGAGGCCGCGCTGGCCGAAAACCCGCATCTCAAGTACGGCCGCGGCGACAAGCGCGGCTACGTGCGCGTCGAGATCAAGGCGAAGCAGTTGAGCGTTGACCTGCGCGCAATGGAATCGGTGCAGACTGCGGACGCCGCCTGCAGCACCCTCGTCAGCTACATCGTCGAAGACGGCAGGCCGGGCCCGCAACGGGCCTGAGGCTGCCGCCAGCGTTCAGCCCAGCGCCAGCGCCATCACGCCGAAGGCGATGCAGGCCGCGCCGAAAATGCGCAGCGCGCGGTCGCCCTCGCCGAGCAGCTGGCCGCCGATCAGCGCGGCGAACAGCATCGACACCTCGCGCGCCGGCGCCACGTGCGACAGCGGCGCGGTCTGCATCGCGAACAGCACCAGCACGTAGCTGATCGGGCTGAGGGCTGCCACCAGCAGCGCGTATTTCCATTGCGCACGCCAATGCGCCGCGGCGGTGTCGCGGTCGGCGAGCAGCGGCGGCACGAGCAAGGCGAGGCGCACGAAATTGCCGAAGTAATCGACCAGGATCGGCGACATCAGCACCACCTTGACCGCGTAGCCGTCCACCACGGTATAAGTCGCGATGAACACCCCGGTCGCGAGGCCGTAGCCGATGCCGGCAGCCACGCGCGCACGCTGCTGCGGATCCTGCGCCGCGCGGAACAGTCCCGGTCCGCCGGCAATCAGGAACACGCCTGCGACCACCGCCGCGACGCCGAGCGCGCCGAGCAGCGTGACGCGCTCGCCGAGCAGGAACAAGGCGACGAGAGACGACAGCAGCGGGCCGGAGCCGCGCGCGAGCGGATACACTACCGTGAGATCCGCCCGGCGATAGCCGCGCAGCAGCACGACATAGTAGAACACGTGGACCACGCCGCTTGCCGCCACCAGCGCCCATTGTTTCGTTCCCCACAGCGGCACTGCGCTCCAGCCGAGCCACAGGCCGAGCGGCGCCCAGATCAGCATCATCAGCAGTGCACTGAACGCGGCGAAACGCACGTCGCCGCCGGCCTTCTTTGCCGCGATGTTCCAGATCGCGTGGATGAGGCCGGCGAGGATCACCAGCGCGAGCGCGGCGAGGCTCATGCGTGACGCACTGCCGTCGCAGGGGAAAGGCAGCTGTCCGTCATAAATGTTCGGTTCGGCGCCATGATGCCGGTTCGCTCGCACGCGGTCTGTCGGTGACGCCGATCGTATCCGAAATGGTCATGGCCTTGCCGGGCCGGTGAAGCGGTCAACCGCTGCCGGCCAGACAGCGTTACTGGTAAACAGCAGCGCCTTGGGCGCGCCCGGCTTGCACCCCGCCCTTATGAGTGCTGCCGTACCGACGCGAAACCGGATCTCGGCTAATGTTGCCGCAGCCTGAGGCCGAATCGCCGCAGCAGGAGAGGAAAGACAGGGAGTTGTTAACCGGGAAACAAACTGACATGTACAGACACGCTCAGTCCGCTTCCGCAAAACAGATTCCGCTCGATCTCGATCCGACGGCCCACTTGGCGCGCGAGTCGGCGCTGCGCGCGGCCTACGTGCGCCTGCAACTTTCGGCGCGTCTCAGCTTCGAGCAGGTCATGGCCGATCCGGCTTACGCGATCGGAATCCGCAATCTGGCCGATGCAATGGCGCGCCGGCAAAGCGCCGTTTCGGCGCGATAAGAGGAGTCCGATGATGCTCAGCAGACTCGCTCTCGCCTGGCGCCTCTACGTCCGGCTCGGTTACCCGTGGCGCCTTGCCTGGCACAAGGCGGCGCGCCCGATTTAGCCCGATAAATCGGCGCGGCGCCGCCATCGTTGCGCGAGCGATGGCGCCACCGGCCTTCAGGCGGCGGCGCAAGCCCGCTATGCGCTACCATAAGCAGCAGCACGAGCCCGACGCAACCGGGCCGGTTGCATGCGCGCGGCAATTTCCGCACTCGGCGCTGCGCACCTGGATCAGAACGGGAACAAGAACGATGCTGGCTCATCCGCACGAGCGCTTTTCGTCCGAGCTCACGCTCACGCCCAGGGCGGTGGCCGATTACGCCAGCGCGGTCGGCGACAGCAATCCGCTGCATCACGACCCCGCGTTCGCGGCGACCACGCGCTACGGCCGGCTCATCGCCAGCGGCCCGCACACCTCGGCGCTGCTGCTCGCGCTGACGGCATCGCATTTCTCGGCCAAGGGATCGGTGGTCGGCCTCGAGTTCTGGGTGCGCTTTCGCCGCCCGGTGTTCGCCGACGAGACCATCCGCCTCGAATGGCTGGTGGTGAAGGTCACGCCGAACGCGAAGCTCGGCGGCGATGTGGTCGATCTGCGCGGGCGCGTCCTTGGCGCAGACGGGAAGACCGCGCTCGGCGCGAAGGGGCGGGTCCTGGTGACGGCACGCCTATAGGAAGCAATCGCGCACCCGAAGACGAGGAGTTTCCGCGCTTCGCCGCGAGGAATAGACTTGCGCATACGAAAACCGCGAACAAGGAACCCCGATGGAACTCCTCACCGTCAACATCGACAAACCCGAAACGACCAATTTCATCCTCGGGCAGACGCACTTCATCAAGACCGTGGAAGACGTGCATGAGGCGCTGGTGGGCGCGGTGCCGGGGATCAAGTTCGGCCTTGCGTTCTGCGAGGCCTCGGGCAAGTGCCTGGTGCGGCTCTCCGGCACCGACGCGGCCATGGTCGAGCTCGCACGCAAGAATGCGCTCGCGCTCGGCGCGGGCCACAGCTTCATCGTATTTCTCGGCGAGGGCTTTTTCCCGGTGAACGTGCTCAACGCGCTGAAAACCGTGCCCGAGGTATGCCGCATCTTTTGCGCTACCGCCAATCCGACCGAGGTGGTGATCGCGCAGACCAAGCAGGGGCGCGGCATTCTGGGCGTCATCGACGGCGCCTCGCCACTGGGCGTGGAAAACGACGCCGACATCGCCTGGCGCAAGGGCTTTTTGCGGCAGATCGGCTACAAGCTATGAGGATGAATTTTGCGGCGAACCAGGGACCGGGGAGGCCATCATGAGTGCAGAGGCAAGACTGAAGGAGCTCGCGATCGAACTGCCGCCGGTGCCGGCGCCGATCGGCAATTACGTCGCCGGCGTGCGGGTCGGCAATCTGCTGTTCATGTCGGGCTGTGGTCCGCGCCGCAAGGAAGGCGGCGCGATCACCGGCAAGCTCGGCGCGGAGCTCGGCACCGAGGAGGGCTACGCGGCGGCGCGGCTGGTCG
>JAKAIH010000165.1 GCA_021825225.1 Pseudomonadota bacterium | reverse complement strand
CGATCTGACAAGCGGATTGATTTCTGCATCGCTTGAAAGTACAGTACCGCGCGACGCCCATCATTCCCGGACAATGGCTGACTCGCCCTTGATGCAATTTGCCGTTACGGTGCTGGAGCCGCCGGGGTATCCGCATTCGCGCGCCTGCGCCGACATTTCCGAAAGCATACATTTCGGCCTGATCGAGCTGGGACACGGCTCGGTGCTGCAGCCCAATACGCTCCACAGCGATCGCACCAATATCGTCTTCGCGCCGCATCTGCTGCCCAATTTCGGCAATCCGCAGTTGCCGCCCGACACGGTTCTGTTCAACCTGGAACAAATACGGCCGCAGCTGTTCGAGGCGGCCCCGGGCTACCGCGAAATCCTGCTGTCGCATCGTGTGTGGGACCATAGCCAGCGCAATGTTCAGGCCTTGCACGCGCTGGGGGCGCGCAGCGCTGTCCACGTGCCGATGGGCTACGTGCCGCAGCTGACGCGCATACCCGCCGACGCCGACAAGGACATCGACGTTTTGTTCTACGGCACCCTGACGCCGCGCCGCCAGGCCTTGTGCGATCGCATTGCTCGGTCCGGGATCGTGGTGCGAATTGAATCGAGCATGTACGGCGCCGAACGCGATGCGCTGATCGCGCGTTCCAGGATCGTGCTCAACATCTGCGCCATCGATCACGGCGTGGTATTCGACGCGGTGCGCGTTTGCTATCTGCTCGCCAATCAGGCCTTCGTCATCTCCGAAGGCGACATGGATCCGGCGCAGGAGCTGATCTATGCCGGAGGCGTCGTCTTCGGCAGCTTCGAGGCACTGGCCGGGTTGTGTCTAGAATATCTGGGCAGGGAGTCCGAGCGCCGGCAAATCGCTGCCCGTGGACAGCGCATCATGCAGGGCCGAAGGCAAAGCGCGTTTCTCGAACAGGCCCTGCAGCAGCTTCGGGCGCTCTAAATACGTCGCGGTCGAGGACGCACTCCCGGAAGGGAAGTCCCCTGTGGGGATGTCCCCTCGTGCTGTGACGGCTGCTTATTTGATGGTGAGCTTCTTCGACTCGGTGCCGGCTTTTTTCGGCAGCGTCAGCTTCAGCACGCCGTCGCTGTACTCGGCTTCGGCTTTGCCCTCGTCGATGTCGTGGGCGAGAGTGAAGCTGCGGAACTGCCTGCCGTAGTAGCGCTCGCTGCGGACCAGTTTCTTGCCTTCCTTCTCTTCCTTCTCATGCTTGACTTCGGCGCTGATGGAAATCTGGTTGCCGTCGATCGATACCTGGATGTCCTCTTTTTTCACGCCCGGCACATCGGCTTTGACCGTGTAAGCCTTCTCCGCTTCCGAAATCTCGAGTTTGATTTCCGGTTCCGCTTCCAGCCCCTGGAACACCGGTCGCAGCATGAATCCCTTGAAATAATCGTTCATATCGCGGAACGGGTCGAAACGCGCCATTTCGCTGAACGGATCCCAACGAGTGAGGTTGCCCATGATGATGCTCCTTATCGGTTGATGAAAGCAGGCACTTGCGTCATTTGAGCCGGGATGCGGCACGTTCCATCGCTTCCCGCAGCTCCTTCCATGCTTTGTCTGCGCCGCCCTTCAGATCCTCCCAGGCCCACTCGCCGTGCCGGCGCAGTTCGTGCAGCCTTTCCTGCGCGAGCGCGCGCTTGCCGGCGAGCGCTTCGAGTTGTAGCTCGAACTCGGCGCGGATGTCGGCTTTCGCATCCTTCGCCCTGGTCTTGAGCTGTTCGAGTCTCGCGTCCCATTCGCCGAGCTGCGCTTCGAGTTTTTGCTGAAAGGCCTGCTTCGGACTGTGCTTGGTGCGGTCGGCCGGCTTTGCGGCCTGTTTCAATTGCTGCTCGATTTCGATTTCGGCCTCGAGCCAGTCCGCAGTCGGATCGCCGGGTGCGAAACCCCGGCGCTCCGCGCGGTAGTAGGCCGCCACGGCGACCATCTCGCGGTGCATTTGGGGCGAATACTCCTGCTTGTGCGGGGACGGAGAAGATGCGGCATGGCGGCCAGGCATGATGGTTCTCCTGTTCAATGCAATTACCCTACGCCGCGCACGCTATTGCATCGTGACAAAAATCAAACAGCGCTGCAGTCTGCGGCCGGACGACGACTTCGGACCCGTAACAAAAGTCATTTTGTCAGGGCCTGATCCAGGGGAGCGAGGGGAAGTATCCCCTCGCTTTGTCGCAGACTTCCGCCGCAGACTGACTCAGCTTTCGCCGGTCGGGGCCGCCGGGCCGGCGCCGGGCTCGATCGCCATGCGCACCGCGTCGCCGACCTCCTCGAGAAACACGAACTCCAGCCTCTGCTTGGCCTCGGCCGGCACTTCCTCCAGGTCTTTGCGGTTGCGCGCGGGCAGCATCACCCGCCCGATGCCGGCGCGCATCGCGGCGAGCACTTTCTCCTTGATCCCGCCCACCGGCAGCACCAGGCCGCGCAAACTGATTTCACCGGTCATCGCGGTGTCAGTGCGCACCTTCCTGTCGGTGAACAGCGAGGCGAGGGCGATGAACATCGCCACGCCGGCGCTGGGGCCGTCCTTCGGGATGGCCCCGGCCGGAACGTGCACATGCACATCGCTGCGCTCGAATACCGCCGCGTCTATGCCCAGGCTCGCGGCGCGCGACTTGACCAGGGTGAGCGCGGCCTGCGCGCTTTCCTTCATTACGTCGCCGAGCTGGCCGGTCAGGATCAGCTTGCCGCCGCCCGCGTTCCTGCTCGCTTCGATGAACAGGATATCCCCGCCCACCGGAGTCCAGGCGAGCCCGGTGGCCACGCCGGGCATGCTCGTGCGCAGCGCCACTTCATTCTCGAATTTTGGCGGGCCGAGGATGTCGGCAAGATCGCTCTCGCCGATGCGTGCCTGGCTCAATTCGCCTTCTGCGATTTTCACCGCGATACGGCGGCACACGGCGCCGATCTGGCGCTCCAGCGAGCGCACGCCGGCCTCGCGCGTGTAATCGCGCACGATGGCGGCAAGCGCCGTGTCGGAAATTTCGAGCTGCTCGGGCGTGAGGCCGTTGTCCTTGAGCTGCCGCTTCACCAGGTAGCGGCGCGCGATCTCGAGTTTTTCCTCCTGCGTGTAGCCCGGCAGCTGCACGATCTCCATGCGATCGCGCAGCGCACCCGGTATCGTGTCGAGCACATTGGCCGTGGTGATGAACAGCACGCGCGACAGGTCGTAGGGCACGGCGAGGTAGTTGTCGCGGAAGCTGTTGTTCTGCTCCGGATCGAGCACTTCGAGCAGCGCCGCCGACGGGTCGCCGTGTATGCCGGTGCCGGCCTTGTCGATTTCGTCGAGCATCATCACGCAATCGCGCGTGCCGGCCTTCTTGAGCGCCTGGACGATGTTGCCCGGGAGCGCGCCGATGTAGGTGCGGCGGTGGCCGCGTATTTCTGCTTCGTCGTGCACCCCGCCGAGGGACACGCGCACGAACTTGCGTCCCAGTGCGCGGGCGATGCTCTGGCCGAGCGAAGTCTTGCCCACGCCGGGCGGGCCGACGAAGCACAGGATAGGCCCGTGGCCCTCCGGATTGAGCTTGCGCACCGCGAGGAACTCGAGGATGCGCTTCTTCACCATGTCCAGGCCGAAATGGTCCTCGCCCAGGATGCGCCTGGCTTCGGCGATATCGATCGCGGCCGGCTCGGGCGCTTTCCACGGCAGCTCGATCAGCCAGTCGAGATAGGTGCGCGTCTGCGAGTATTCGGCCGAACCGTCGGACATGCGCTCCAGGCGTTTCAATTCCTTGCTCGCCTGCTTTTCCACTTCGTCCGGCATCTGCGCGTCGGCGATGGCCTTCCTGAGTTCCCCGATCTCGGCGGCATTGCCCTCTTCGCCCTCGCCCAGCTCCTTCTGGATCGACTTGAGCTGCTCGCGCAGCAGGTATTCGCGCTGCCGCTCGTCCATGCTCGCCTTGGTGCGCTCGTCGATTTCGCGCGACAGCCGCAGCACTTCGATGCGCTGCGCCAGCAGCTCCAGCACGCCGTCCAGTCGGCGCTGCAGATCGACCGACTCCAGCAGCTTCTGCTTTTCCGGCGCCTTGATGTCCATGAGGCTGGCGACCATGTCGGCGAGCGTGCCGGCGGATGCGGCGTTTTGCACCACACTCACCAGTTCCTGTGACGCCTGCGGCATGAGCTGCAGCACCTCGAGCGCGCGCTCCTTCAGTTGCATGAAGCGTGCTTCGATTTCCTTGCCGCTCGCCTCGGGTTCTTCGATGCGGCCGACGCGGGCCGCCATGAAGGGATAGCCTTCGAGCAGCTCGATCAGGCGAAAGCGCTGCTGGCCCTGGCAGATGATGTGATGGCTGCCGTCCGGCGTGGTGACATAGCGCAGCACATTGGCCAGCGTGCCCACGATATGCAGATCGTCGAGCCCGGGCCGGTCGATTTCGGGGTTGCGCTGCAGGATGATGCCGATCGGACGCTCGGCCTTGACCGCATGCTGCGCGCCCGCGATCGAGTTTTCGCGGCCGACGGTGATCGGCAGGATCATGCCCGGGAACAGCACCATGTTGCGTACCGGCACGATGATCAGCGCGTCGTCGGGCAGGGCGGGCGCGCCGCGCGCGCTATCGATCGTCGCCGGAACGGCGACGTTTTCGCCCGAAACCTCGGGCAGCGTTTTTTCGAGTTGCATGATGTTCTCTCTCAGCTCAGGCGGCGCAGTTCAAGCACCAGGCAGCCGTGTTCCAGCCGCTGGTCGATCAGCTCGAATGCGCCGGCGGGAAGCGCAATACGACGTTCGAAGCGCCCGTACGGGATCTCCAGCCGATGGATGGCGGCGCGCCGGGAATTCGCGGGCAGGGAGCGTTCGCCGCGGACGATGATCAGGTTCGACGCCAGCACGACTTCCAGTTGCTGCGGCGTGACGCCGGGCAGGGCGACCAGCAGCATCAGCCCGTCGCCGCTTTCGTACAGGTCGACGGGCGGCTCCCAGCACGGCGCGCCCTGAAGCACGCCGATGCGGAAGAACTGCCGCTGCAGGCGCTCCGCATCCTGCAGCAGTTCCAGTGCCTCGGCCCACATCCACGATCCCGGATCGCGCGATCGCATATTCGATTTCCCAGTGTGTTGGGGATAGTGTGGGCCGCGTCCAGTCCGCCCGCTTGATCCCGATCACAATGATATGCGGGCGCATCGTGCCTAAAACAAGCGCCGGCGCCGCGCAGAGTGCAGGCGAAAAAAAACCCCGGGGATTAAGCCGGGGTTCAGGTTGCCCCGAGTTTGCGCTCGGGGCCGCTGACGGCCAAGGAGGAGGAGAAAGCGGTCAGCGTTTGCTTGAAGAAAGCTTAAGCAGCTTTCTTTTTTGCGGCTTGCTTCACCACGGTCGCAGTGGCGGCAGTAACATTGGCTTCGGCCATGTCGGTCGCTTGCTTGACCACTTTGGTGAAGCTGTCGTAGGCGGAGTTGGCGGCAGCCATGGCGGATTTGACCGCGGCTACGGCGACGTCCGAACCGGCGGGTGCGTTCTTGGTCAGCTTGTCCATCAGCGAGACGACGGTCTTGTTCATCTCGGCGGCCTGGGCTTCGGCCAGCTTGGTGACTTCGGCCTGGGTCTGGGTCGCGACTTCGTACACGTTGCGCGAGTAAGCGATCGCTTTTTCCAGGGCCGGTTGGGCCGAGGTGGCGCTCAGGTTGACAAGTTCTTGCGCGTCCTTGACCGACAGCAGCGCTTTGGCTTGGCTGACGCTGTCTTCAAACGCGGTCTTGGTGGTGTTGAAGTTCAGCGCCGACAGACGTTCGAACGCGGCGAACTGGGCTTGGGCGATGCTAAACAGGGCGTCTACGCTGGCCTTGTTGGCGGCAGCAAATTGCTCGGGGGTGGCGTACATTTTCAATCTCCAAATAAGTTACGAAAGTGTTCAGCAATCTTCGGGTGCAATCGCCTCGTAACTCCGAAGATATTGCACTGCAACAATTTGAATTCTACACTCAACTTGTTGCCTGTCAAGTGTTTTTTGTAATTGCCCGGCTATGCTTTGATGTGTTGCACAAACTCAGCTTAAATCATAAGGTTAGGAGTTTTTGTTATGCCAACCGCCTTAGTCGGATCATATATGTTATTGATAAATCATATAGTTAGTTCTTGAAGCCGGAACCGGCTCGGGCGCGGTGACGTTTGCCTTGCACAGGATCGCGCTTGAGGCGCTCGAATCGGCCTGCCCCGGGGCCGGCTTGCTATACTGCGCGGCTTTGCGGCCGCGCCCATGATTGCCAATTCCCCACCCTCACTGCAAACCTGCGCCGGCCATGGCAAGCGCTGAAGATGCCGCCGCACGGGTCTGGCTGCAATCCATGCCCGGGCTGTTCGTGCTCTTGTGGAGCACGGGTTTCGTCAGTGCCAAGTTCGGCCTGCCCTACGCCGAGCCGCTGACTTTTCTGCTGCTGCGCTTCGCCCTGGTCGTGG
>JAKAIH010000164.1 GCA_021825225.1 Pseudomonadota bacterium | reverse complement strand
ACGATCAAGAACAACGGCGTGGCCGGTATTGCCGAATTGCGTTCGCTGAGCCTGGAGGCCGGCGTCAACATGATCGGCTGCCAGATGACGGTCGACCTGTTCGGTTTCACCCACGAGGACTTCATCCCCGAGGTGAAGGAATACTGCGGCGCTGCCACCTTCCTGCCGATGGCGCAGGAAGCCGATGTCACACTGTTTATTTAGAAAAGACTTACAAAGTCTTCGCGGCAGACCTGCACTCGCCGCGCATGCAAGCGATTACACGCTCGTTGCAATTACAAAGGAAGGGGGGATTCAAAATGAAACGCACAGTACTGGTATCGGCGCTGCTCGCTGTTTTGGGGATTCCGTCGCTCGCCCTGGCGACAGACGGATATTTTCCGCACGGCTACGGCATGAAGGCGAAAGGCATGGGCGGGGCTTCGACGGCGATGGCCGACGATGCCTTTGGCGGCGCCAATAATCCGGCGAGCATGGTCTGGGTCGGCAACCGCCTGGACGTGGGCGTGGATCTGTTCAGCCCGAGGCGCGATATCTCGCGCAGCGGCAGTTCCGGCTTCGGCACCGGCATGGACGGCTCCGTGACCAGCGGCAGCAACCTGTTCGCGATTCCGGAGTTCGGCTACAGCAGAATGCTCGGCAGGGACATGGCGGTGGGCGTGAGCGTCTACGGCAACGGCGGCATGAACACCGACTACAACGGCGGACAGATCGCAGGAGGCAACGTCAACGCCTGCGGCAGCCAGGTCGGCGGCTTCAACCAGGCTTCCCGCGAGGCGGGTCCTTACAATTTGCTGTGCGGTTCGGGCAAGCTGGGCATGAACCTGGAGCAACTGATCATCGCGCCGACCTTCGCCAAGAAGGTGAACAAGGATCATTCCTTGGGGGCCTCGCTGCTGATCGCGCGGCAGACGTTCAAGGCCGAGGGCCTGAGTGCGTTCTATTCGTACACCACGCCCGGCGGCGTGCAGGGCACGCCGTATGCGGTCGGCAACAATCTGACCGAGCGCGGCAACGATACGACCTGGGGTTATGGTCTCAAGCTCGGCTGGATGGGCAAGGTCTCCGATACGGTGACCCTGGGCGCGGCTTACACCAGCAAGGTCAAGATGGGCAAGTTCGACAAGTACAAGGACTTGTTCGCCGGGCAGGGTTATTTCGATATGCCGGAGAGCTTCAACCTGGGTATTGCGATCAAGGCCAACCCAAAGTGGACCATCGCTGCCGACTATCAGAGGATCGACTATTCGGGCATCAAGTCGGTCGCCAATCCGAGCACCAACGGCGGTCTGACCATCGGCGGAACGCTGGGTTGCGACACCTGCCGCGGTTTCGGCTGGCAAAGCGTGAATGTGTTCAAGATCGGCGCCGAATACCAGTACAGCCCGAAGCTGATCCTGCGCGCCGGCTACAACCACAGCGACAATCCGATCCAGAGCCGCGACGTGACCTTCAACATCATCGCCCCGGGCGTGATCAAGGATCATGCGACTCTGGGGTTCACCTATAGCCTGAGCAATGAATCGGAGCTGACCATGGCGTACATGCATGCGTTCAAGAACTCCGTTTCCGGACCCAGCCTGTTCAACAACTGGCTCGGGGATAACGCGACCGACAAGATCCAGATGTATGAAAATTCCCTCGGCATCGCGTACAGCATGAAGCTGAAATAAGCGCTGCCGGATTGGGGTTCCGCAAGCGAATTGAGGCTGAGGGCGAATACGCCTTCAGCCTTTTTCATTCCAATAACACTATCGACTCAGGCGGGAGGGGAAGCAGGTCCATTGCCCGCAGAAGCCCGGGAGCAGCCGCGCTGGCGCTGACCGTGGCCGGCAAGGAAGACGCGCACCGAGCGTTGCGCGCCGCTATTTGGTCACGCCCAGGCGGCGGTACACAGGCCTGATGGCGGCGCGCCACTCCTCGCGTCGCAGCGCGAACGCGAGCGCAGCGAGGCAGCACAGCGCGCCGAAGACGAGCAGCGTGGACGGCGCGCCGATGCGGCTCGCGACCGAGCCGGCGACGAAATTGCCTATCGGCGCCGCGCCGAGAAAACACATGCCATAGATGGCGACGATGCGGCCGCGCTTGTCCTCGTCGGCGATGGTTTGCAGGATGGTGTTGGTCGATGTTGCGGTGACGATCAGGCCGAAACCGATTGGCAGCATCAGTATGAGCGACAGCCACAGCAGGCGCGATTGCGAGAACAGCATCAGGCCCAGGCCGGCGGAAAAGCTCGCGGCGATGATGATGCGCGACAGTCCGCGCAGGGGAGCGCGGCCGGCGAGATAGGCGGTGCCGGCGAACGCTCCGAGGCCGGCGCCGCTGATCAACAGGCCGAGCGTGCGCGAATCGCCGCCGAACACCTCGCCGGCGAAGATCGGCATCATGTACTGGTAGGGCGAGGTGGTTATGCTCACCGCCGCCACCAGCAGCAGCAGGCGCCGGCTCGGCAGAAAGCCGAAGGCGTAGCGAAAGCCCTGTTTCAGCTCCTCGAACCAGTGCGCGTGGCCGGACTGCGCAGCGGCCGGCCTGATCCGCATCATCCACAGCGCGAGCATCAGGGCCAGGTAGGACAGCGCGTTCAGCAGGAAGCACCAGGCTTCGCCGGCGAAGGCGAGCACGCCGCCGGCGATGCTCGGCCCGACGAAGCGCGCGCTGTTCATGATCAGCGAGTTGAGCGCAATCGCGTTGGGCAGGTTTTCCTTGCTCTCGACCATCTCCAGCAGGAAGGTGCCGCGGGTCGGATTGGCGAAGGCGTTGACCGTGCCGAGAAACAGCGAAATGGCGAGGATGTGCCATACCTGGATCAGGCCGCTGAAGGTCAGCGCCGCCAGTGCCAGCGCTTGCGCCAGCGCCAGCGTCTGCGTGAGCAGCAGCAGCTTGCGCCGGTTGTAGCGGTCCACCCATACGCCGGCGAACGGCGACACCAGCAGGATCGGAATCTGCAGCGCAAATCCGGTTATTCCCAGCATGAAGGCCGAACCGGTGAGCCGGTACATCAGCCAGGAAATGGCGATGTACTGCATCCAGGTGCCTATCATCGTCAGCGACTGTCCAATGAAGAACAGGCGGAAGTTCCGATGCTGAAAGCCGCGCAGGATCGGATGCATGGCCGGCGCGCCGACCTAGCCGAGCTTTTCCAGCTGGGGTTTGAGGTTTTCCAGGGTGGTGGCGAACGCGGCCAGGCGCTCCCTCTCCTGCGTCACGACCTGCGCCGGCGCGCGCGCCACGAAGCCGGCGTTGGCAAGCTTGCCCTCGGCCTTGGCGATCTCGCCTTCGAGCCGAGCGATCTCCTTTTGCAGGCGCTCGCGCTCCGCAGCCTTGTCGATCTCGATCTTGAGCATCAGGCGGAAATCGCCAACCACGGCAACGGGGGCGTCGGCTGCGGGCAAAGCCTCGACCAGGCTGACATCGGCGAGCTTGGCCAGGCTTTTGATGTAGGGCGAAAGCGCTTCCAGCCTGGCGCGCTCGCCGCTGGCGAGCAGGGGAATGCGCTGCGCCGGGGAGATGTTCATCTCGCCGCGCAGATTGCGGCAGGCGCCGACCAGTTCCTTCAACAGCGCCACTTCGGCATCGGCCGCAGCGTCGACGCGCTCAGGCTTGGACTGCGGATAGGGCGCGAGCAGGATGCTCGCGCCGGAGCGGCCTGCGAGCGGCGCGACCCTTTGCCACAACTCTTCGGTGATAAACGGGATCACCGGGTGGGCAAGCCGCAGCACCGCCTCCAGCACGCGCACCAGCGTGCGCCGCGTGGCGCGCTGCTCGGCCTCGCCACCGGCCTGCAGCTGTACCTTGGCCAATTCCAGGTACCAGTCGCAGTACTCGTCCCAGACGAACTCGTACAGCGCGCGCGCGGCAAGGTCGAAGCGGTAGCTGTCGAAGCCCTCGCACACCTCTTGCTCCGCGCGCTGCAGCCGGCTCACGATCCAGCGGTCGATGAGCGAAGGCGCGAGCGGCAGCGATTCGTCTGCGCCGCAGTCCTTGCCTTCGGTGTTCATCAGCACGAAGCGCGTCGCGTTCCACAGCTTGTTGCAGAAATTGCGGTAGCCCTCGCAGCGGCCGAGGTCGAAGTTGAGCGTGCGCGCAAAGCTCGCGAGCGAGGCGAAAGTAAAGCGCAGCGCATCGGCGCCGAAGGAGGGGATGCCGTTCGCGTAGTTCTTGCGCACGTATTTCTCGACTTTCTGCCGGTGGCTGGCGAGCATCAGGCCCTGGGTCGATTTTGCCAGCAGCGCGTCGAAGCCGACGCCGTCGATCAGGTCGAGCGGATCGAGCGTATTGCCCTTGGATTTCGACATCTTCTGGCCCTCGGCGTCGCGCACCAGGGCGTTGATGTAGACGTGGCGGAACGGCACCTTGCCGGTGAAATGCAGGGTCATCATGACCATGCGCGCGACCCAGAAGAAAATGATGTCGAAGCCGGTGACCAGCACCGAGGACGGCAGGAACGCTTCGAGGTCAGGCGTTTTTTGCGGCCAGCCGAGCGAGGTGAACGGCACCAGCGCCGAGGAGAACCAGGTGTCGAGCACGTCCTCGTCGCGCTTCAACGTGCCCCGGTAGCCCTTTGCGGCAGCCTGAGTTTGGGCTTCGGCTTCGCTGCGCGCGACGTAGGTATTGCCCTGGTCGTCGTACCAGCACGGAATCTGGTGGCCCCACCAGAGCTGGCGCGAAATGCACCAGTCCTGGATGTTTTCCAGCCAGTGCTTGTAGGTCGTGCTCCAGTGATCGGGATAGAACTTGACTTCACCTTCGGCCACCGCCTGCAGGCCGCGCTGCGCCAGGCCTTCCATCTTGACGAACCACTGGTCGGTCAGCATCGGCTCCACGATCACGCCGGTGCGGCCGGAGCGCGGCACGCGCAGTTTGTACGGCTTTTCCGATACCAGCAGCCCCTGCGCCCCGAGGTCCTCGAGCACGCGTTTGCGCGCCTCGAAGCGGTCCAGGCCGCGGTAGGCTGCGGGCGCGTTGTCGTTGATCCTGGCGTCCAGGGCGAGCACGTTGATTCGCGCCAGGCCATGCCGCTGCCCGACCTGGTAGTCGTTGAAGTCGTGCGCCGGCGTGATCTTGACGCAGCCGGTGCCGAACTCCGGGTCGACGTAATCGTCGGCGATTACCGGGATCGAGCGGCCGGTGAGCGGCAGTAGGACTTGCTTTCCGACCAGAGCGGTGTAGCGCCCGTCCTTCGGGTTGACCGCGACGGCGGCGTCGCCGAGCATGGTTTCTGGACGGGTCGTCGCCACCACCAGGGAACCGCTGCCGTCTTCGAACGGATAGCGGATTTCCCAGATCTTGCCGTCTTCCTCTTCGCTGTCGACTTCCAGATCGGACACTGCGGTGCCCAGCACCGGATCCCAGTTCACCAGGCGCTTGCCGCGGTAGATCAGGCCTTCGGCGTGCAGGCGCACGAATACCTCGACCACGGCGCGCGACATGCGCTCGTCCATGGTGAAGTAGCCGGCGTGCTGGCCTTCGGTGTCGGCATAGGTCCAGTTGGCCGAGACGCCCAGGCGCCGCATCTGGCGCGTGATGGTCGAGCCCGACTCCTGCTTCCACGCGCGCACGCGCTCGAGGAATTTGTCGCGTCCCAGCTCGACCCGGGTCTTGCCTTCGGACTGCAGCTGGCGCTCGACCACGATCTGGGTGGCGATGCCCGCATGGTCGGTGCCTACCACCCAATTGGTGTTGAAACCACGCATGCGATGGTAGCGCACCAGCGTGTCCATCAGCGTCTGCTGGAACGCGTGGCCCATGTGCAGCGTGCCGGTTACGTTCGGCGGCGGCAGTTGGATGCAATAGGCGGGTTTGGTGTGGTCCGCCGAGTGCGCGAAATAGCCGCGCTGCTCCCATTCCGGGTACCAGTGCGCCTCGACGGCGTGCGGCTCAAAGCTCTTGGCTAATTCCATCTTTTCTCTTGGGGGAAAGCGCATGGAGCGCGACGTCGCCGGCACGGCGAGCGGCTCGAATCAGCGAAGCGCGAATTATAGCGGATTGACGCAGGCGGCAGGCCGTAGCGCGGCGCTACGCTACTTGCGCCGGTCGAGCTCTTGCTCCACCGCGGCACGAATGGCGTCGCCAAGCAGCTCGCGCGCGATCAGCTGCAGGTCGCCGCGCAACTCTTCGAACATTCTCTCGATCAGCGGCGACAGGCTCTGTTTCAGACGTTCGTCGATCAGGGCGTCGATCTCGGGCTGCAAGCCGGCGAGCAGCGAGCTGCGGATGCTATCGGCAAGCGCGCGGATCTGCTCCTCGTCGGGTGCTGCCGGCAGGACATATTCGGTCAGCAGCGGCAGATCGTCGGCTTCGGGGGCAAGGTCCACTACTTCGTCGAGCACCGGAATCTCGGCATACTGCGCCGCCGGGGCGCGGCCCGGATGGTGGCGCGCCATCAGCGCATCGGCCTTGCTCAGCAGATCGTCCGGTTCAGAGCTCAAGGTGTTATCGGAA
>JAKAIH010000163.1 GCA_021825225.1 Pseudomonadota bacterium | reverse complement strand
CTTGTACTCGAGGTTTTCCTGCATGTACTCCGGCATCAGATGGCGCCGGTTGGACGTGGCATAGATGAGCACGTTCTCGGACGTCGCCGCGATCGAGCCGTCCAGCACTACCTTGAGCGCCTTGTAACCGGCCTCCGCCGCCTCGAACGACAGGTCATCGCAGAAGATGATGAAGCGCTCGCCGCGCACCGAGATCTGGTCGACGATGTCGGGCAGGTCGATCAGATCGTGCTTGTCCACCTCGATCAGGCGCAGCCCTTGGCGGTGGAACTTGTTCAGCACGGCCTTGACCAGCGAGGACTTGCCGGTGCCGCGCGCGCCGGTCAGGAGCACGTTGTTGGCCGGCAGCCCGGTCACGAACTGGCGCGTGTTCTGTTCGATCAGCTGTTTTTGCCGATCGACGCCGGAGAGATCCGACAGCCGGATCTTGTGCGGATGGGGAACCGGTTGCAAGTGGCCGTGCCCGCCCGCCTTGCGCCAGCGGAAAGCGATGCTCGCATTCCAGTCCACCGGCGGCTGCACCGCAGGCAACAACACTTCGAGGCGCGCGACCAGCGCTTCGGCCCGTTGCAGAAAATTCGACAGTTCGCTCATTCAATTCAACTACGGTAGTCGGCGTTGATGGAAACATAGTCATGCGACAAATCGCAGGTCCACAGCGTGGTCTGCGCCGCGCCGCGACCGAGCTCGACGCGCACCGTGATTTCGCTTTGCTGCATCACGCGCTGGCCGTCCTCTTCGCGGTAGGCCGGGTCGCGGCCGCCGTCCCTGACCACCCGCACTTCGTCCAGATACAGCTGCACCCGGCCGACATCGAGGTCGGCAATGCCGGCGTAGCCGATCGCCGCGAGCAGCCGCCCAAGATTGGGGTCGGAGGCAAAGAACGCCGTCTTCACCAGCGGCGAATGCGCGATCGCGTATGCGACCTTGCTGCATTCGGCTTCGTTCCCGCCGCCTTCGATCTGCACCGTGATGAACTTGCTTGCGCCTTCGCCGTCGCGGATGATCGCCTGCGCCAGCCAGGTCGCGACTTCCGTGACCGCCGCGGCGAGCACTGCATAATCCGGGTGACTCTCGCCCGGGATCGTCTGCGTTCCTGCGGCGCCGGTCGCGATCAGCATGAATGAATCGTTGGTCGAGGTGTCGCCGTCCACGGTGATGCGGTTGAACGAGCGCGCGGCCGCGTGGGCCAGCATCCGCTGCAGCGCCGCCGGGCTCACTGCCGCATCGGTCGCCACGAAACCGAGCATCGTCGCCATATCCGGATGGATCATGCCCGCGCCCTTCGCAATTCCGGTCACGGTCACGCTCTTGCCACCGAGGCTGAGCCGGCGCGAGCAGGCCTTGGGCACGGTGTCGGTGGTCATGATCGCCTCGGCCGCGCGCGCCCAGTTGTCCTCGCGGCAATCGGCCAGAGCGTGAGGCAGTGCCGCGACAATGCGCTCCACCGGCAAGGGCTCCATGATCACGCCGGTGGAAAACGGCAGAATCTGTGAACGCTCGCAGTCGAGCGCCGCCGCGAGTTCGGAGCAGCACCGGCGCGCGCGCGCGAGACCGTCCTCGCCGGTGCCGGCGTTGGCATTGCCGGTGTTCACCAGCAGCGCGCGCACGGGTTTGGCAAGCGCGAGATGCTCCTTGCACACACTCACGGGCGCTGCGCAAAAGCGGTTCTGCGTGAACACGCCGGCGACGCTAGCGCCCTCGGCCAGGCGCATGACCAGCAGATCCTTGCGCTGTGCCTTGCGCACGCCGGCCTCGGCCACGCCCAGCGCCAGGCCTCCGACCGGCAGCAGGTCTTCGGGTTTCGGCGGAGTCAGATTCACAGGCATGACGGCCTCTAATTCAAGTCAGTTTTCCGTGGCATTGCTTATACTTCTTGCCCGAGCCGCAAGGGCAGGGGTCGTTGCGGCCTATCTTGCCCATCTCGCGCACGAACGGCCGCTCCTTGGGCTTTTCTTCGGCCGTATCGGCGGCCAGCGCCTCGTCATAACCGGCGTGCTGGTATTTCACGTTTTCCACTGCCGGCGCCGGTTCCGCCGCCACCTCGGTGAGTTCGCTCTCGGAGCTCACCTGTACCGCGGCCAGGGTCTTGGTGACCTCCAGCTTGACGCTTTCGAGCATGCTCGCGAACAATTCGAACGCCTCGCGCTTGTACTCCTGCTTCGGGTTCTTCTGCGCGTAGCCGCGCAGGTGTATGCCCTGGCGCAGGTGGTCGAGCGCGGCCAGATGCTCGCGCCAATGCTGATCCAGCGTGGTGAGCATGACCCAGCGCTCGTACTGATGCAGGGCGTCGGCCGGCGCGAGCGCAAATTTCTCCTGGTACAGGCGGTCAGCTTCCACCACCGTCTTTTCCAGCAACGCCTGATCGTCCAGATTGACGTCCGCCTCCAGCCAGGACTTGAGCGGAATCGCGAACTGCAATTCCGCCGCGACAGCCTTCTCCAGGCCGGGCACGTCCCACTGCTCTTCCACGCTCTCCGGCGGAATATGCGCGCGGAAAATATCGCTGACCACACCCTGGCGCAGCGAAGTGATGGTTTCGCTGACGTCGGCGCTTTCCAGCAGTTCGTTTCTCTGCTCGTAGATCACCTTGCGCTGGTCGTTGGCGACGTCGTCGTATTCGAGCAATTGTTTTCTGATGTCGAAGTTGTGCGCCTCGACCTTGCGCTGCGCCGATTCGATCGAGCGCGACACCCAGGAACTCTCGATCGCCTCGCCCTCGGGCATCTTCAGCCGCTGCATGATCGCCTTCACGCGGTCGCCGGCGAAAATGCGCAGCAGCGGATCCTCCAGCGACAGGTAAAAGCGCGAGGAGCCGGGATCGCCCTGGCGGCCGGAGCGTCCGCGCAGCTGGTTGTCGATGCGGCGCGACTCGTGGCGCTCGGTGCCGATGATATGCAGGCCGCCGGCGGCGATGACCTTGGCGTGCAGCTGCTGCCATTCCTCGCGCAGCGCCAGGATGCGGCGCTCCTTCTCCGCCTCGTCCACGCCTTCATCGGCACGCAGAATATCGATCGTCCTCTCGACATTGCCTCCGAGGACGATGTCGGTGCCGCGGCCGGCCATGTTGGTGGCGATGGTCACCATCTTCGGCCGCCCGGCCTGCACCACGATCTCGGCCTCGCGTGCGTGCTGTTTGGCGTTGAGCACCTGATGCGGCAGCTTGTGTTTCTCCAGCATGCCCGCGAGCAGCTCGGAATTCTCGATCGAAGTGGTGCCGACCAGCACCGGCTGGTCGTTCTCGTAGCAGTGCTTGATCGCCGCGATGATGGCGTCGTTCTTTTCTTTGGTCGTCTGGTATACGAGATCCTCGCGGTCATCGCGCACCATCGGCTTGTGCGTGGGCACCACCAGCGTTTCCAGACCGTAGATCTCCTGGAACTCGTAGGCCTCGGTGTCGGCCGTGCCGGTCATCCCCGCGAGTTTCGTGTACATGCGGAAATAATTCTGGAAGGTGATGGTCGCGAGCGTCTGGTTCTCGTTCTGGATCGAGACGTTCTCCTTCGCCTCTACCGCCTGGTGCAGCCCGTCGGACCAGCGCCGCCCCGACATCAGGCGCCCGGTGAACTCGTCGACGATGATGACCTCGCCCTCCTGCACCACGTAGTGCGTGTCGCGCTGGAACAGGTGGTGCGCGCGCAGTGCCGCGTAAAGATGGTGCATCAGGTTGATGAATGCGGGCTCGTACAGGCTGCGGCCTGCGGGCAGCAAACCGACGCGCGCGAGCAGCTGCTCCGCGTGCTCGTGGCCGGCCTCGGTGAGCAGCACCTGGCGCGATTTTTCGTCCACCGAGAAGTCGCCCGGGCCATCCTCCTCGGCCTGGCGCACCAGCAGCGGCGCGACTTCGTTCATGCGGTAATACAGATCGGTATGATCCTCGGCCTGACCCGAGATGATGAGCGGCGTGCGCGCTTCGTCGATCAGGATCGAGTCGACTTCGTCGACGATGGCGAAATTGAGCCGGCGCTGATAGCGGTCGGCCAACTGCATCGCCATGTTGTCGCGCAGGTAATCGAAACCAAACTCGTTGTTGGTGCCGTAGGTGATGTCGGCGGCGTAGGCCTGCTGCTTCACGTCGGCGGCGCTTTGCGACAGATTCACCCCGACCGTGAGTCCGAGGAAACGGTAGACGCGGCCCATCCAATCGGCGTCGCGGCTCGCCAGGTAGTCGTTCACCGTGACGATATGCACCCCCTGCCCCGGCAATGCGTTCAGGTAGGCCGGCAGCGTAGCGACCAGTGTCTTGCCCTCGCCGGTGCGCATCTCCGCGATCTTGCCGGCGTGCAGAATCATGCCGCCGATCAGCTGCACGTCGAAATGGCGCATGTTGAGCACGCGCTTGCTCGCCTCGCGCACCACGGCGAACGCTTCGGGAAGCAAATCGTCCAGCATTTCGCCCTTGGCCAGCCGTTCCCTGAATTCCGCGGTCTTGGCGCGCAAGGCCTCGTCCGCAAGCGCGGAAATCGAAGGCTCGAGGGCGTTGATGCGCTGCACCGACTTGTTGTAACGCTTGATCAGCCGGTCGTTGCGGCTGCCGAAAATGCGGGTAAGGATGCGCGTGAACATTAACTGGTGTGGGGGGAGGATCCGGGAAAGAGCGCGAATTTTACCATGCCTACCCCGGCCTAAACGGCGCGAATGCAGCGCTGGGTGCGTCGCAGCACCCGGGCTGCGCGCGGCACACAAGGCTCATGGAGCGATCGCGGCGTACGGGCTGGAGCGGGCCCGGGCCCCGAACCCTTTCCGGGCGCTCATCCGCCCGAAGGGGGGCGTTCCGGCAATGCTGAAAGCGCCGCCGCAGCTCCTATCGCGACTTGACCGAGGCAGCCGAAGCCTGGAGGAAGCGGTTCGGATTCTGCGCGACGCCCTTGTAGCGCACCTCGAAATGCACGTGCGGCCCGGTGGAGCGCCCGGTGGATCCGGACAGGGCGATGATTGCACCGCGCTGCACCACGTCACCCGCCTTGACCAACAACTTGGAGTTGTGCGCATAGCGGGTGGTGAAATCGTTGCCGTGATCGATATCGACCATATAGCCGTATTGCGGATGGAATTGGGCGACGACCACCACGCCGCCTGCCGCGGCGTGAACCGGCGTGCCGGCGTCGACCAGAAAATCGATGCCCTCGTGCATGGCGTTCTGCCCGGTAATCGGATCTATGCGCCAGCCGAAGCTGGATGCGTTCCAGTCCACATCCACCGGCCTCGCCGTGGGCATGAGCTTCTTCTTGGCCCTGCTGTCGAACAGCCGGTTCTCGAGTATGTCCATGTAGTCGTAGCGGTTCTCCATATGCTTGGACAGCACATCGAGCTGGCCGGTAAGCTGGCTCATCGACAAATCCTGTACCGGCATGCTGGTCGGCAGCGCACCGCCGCGGCCGGGGAGCTCGTTCATGCGGAATTCCTGCGGCTTGATCCCGGCCAGCGCCGACAGGCGCTCACCCAGGGCGTCCAGGCGCACCATCTGCGCCTGCATCTGCCCCACCCGTACCGCCATGGCGTTCAGGTTTTCGCGCATGAACTCCTTGGCGCTCCGGGTTTGCTGCTCCTGCGCCGACAACAAGAGTTCTTGCACCAGCGGCAGTTTGATCTCGACCGCGTGGCGGAAGACCAGATAGAACATCGAACTGGACAAGGCCAGAACGGCAGCCGTCAGCAGCGCGATTCCCAGCAGCAGGTGGCGCGTGCCCAGCGAGATCGATTTGGCCGTTGCCAGCCGGTTCGAAACCAGAATAATATGCATGATCCCCTCCGAGAAACCGCTCCATGCATTCCAAGAACATTCGCGCCTACCTGGACTCTGCCGTAGGCATAGCGGGCTTGTTACCCCAAGCGGAACGACTCATCGAATTACGGCACATTTACAGCAAACTGGTGCCGCAGCAATTGTTGCGATCTTCATGGATCGTCAATTATAAGCAGCAAAAAGTCGTCATCTTCGCCGAAAACAACGCTATTGCAGCGAAGCTCAGATTGCTAAGCCCACGATTAATCAACGATTTTTCGAAAAACGGCGTTGAGGTTACCGGAATTCGCCTTGAAGTGCAACCCCGGCAGGAAACCGTGCAGGAGACCAAATCGAAGCGGGCGGAACTCAGTCGCGCCGGGGCGGAGAGCTTGGGCGCCCTGGCCGCCAGACTGCCGGATTCGAAGCTGAAACAATCACTTGCACGTTTGGCCGCGCATGGAACGCGGGCGCAAGATCCGCTTAAGGCAGATCCGGAGGACCAGCGCACGGCGCAGTCGCCCAAGACGAAGTAAGTACTAACCGCGGAGTCTGGACAGGCTGAAAACCGAACCGCCCGGAACTGGCCCCGGCTCAGGCTGCCTGTGCGAGGAAGCGGGTGAGCCCCGCCGGAGCGTCTTCAGTGCGATCGAAGCTCACGTATTCCCAGGCATCGGCCTGGGCCAAGGTTGCACGCAGCAGGGCATTGTTCAGGCCGTGGCCGGATTTGTGCGCGATAAACGCACCGATCACGGGATGGCCCAGCAGATACAGATCGCCG
>JAKAIH010000162.1 GCA_021825225.1 Pseudomonadota bacterium | reverse complement strand
AACTGCGTCTCGGACAATATGGTCAAGCATCTCGACATTTTCGGCCTGGTGCAGGGCGTGGGCTTTCGCTACCGCTTCAGCGAGCAGGCGCAGAGCCTGGGCGTCAGCGGCTGGGTGCGCAACCGCCGCGGCGGCAGTGTCGAAGCGATGATCTCGGGCTCGCCCGAGGCCGTGGAGGCACTGATCGCCTGGGCACGCAAGGGTCCGCCGGCGGCGCAGGTGGAACGTGTAGAGGTCAGCGCAGCCGAAGGCGCTTTCACCGGATTCGAACTGTTGCCGACGCAATAAGCCTGGTTCCGGTCGTCGCGAACCGGCTTGCTCGCAATCCGGACGGCAACTACTCGAAGTGGCTGCGCATCCAGTCGAGGTAACCCGGCGCGTCCGCGCTGCCGTCCTCGGGAGCCCAGTGCGCACGCTCCTGCGGCAGCAAGGGCGCGTAAGGTCCGGCCTTCGCTTCGAAGAACACCGTTCCCGCCGCGAGCGCCACGAGAGAATGAAACGTACCGTGCGGCACGTCGATGCCCATCGCCTCCCCGCCGGCGCAGAGCAAGGCGCTGCCGCAGACCTGGCCGGCACCGTCGAACTCCAGCACTCCCACTGTGCCGCGCAGCACCAGCACGGTTTCGTCCTTGTCTGCGGCGAGATGGCAATGCGGGCGCACGTACGAGCCCGGTTCGATCGCGTTCAGCAGCCGGTTGCAGGGATGCGCGTCGCCCGCATGAAAATTGTGATTCCGCCGCAGACGCGGCGAGGCCGCCGCGAGCCGGCTGGCCGCATCGAGCAAGGCAACGTCGATGAGCGCGATACGGTTCAAGGGTAGAGCACTTGCACGTTTTCCGGCCGCAGCCATTCGGCGAGCGACTGCATCAGCGCATCGTCCGGCCTGACCCGCCAGTCCTCGCCCAGGCGCATTTCGCAACTGGCCGAGCCGTTGTGGTAGCACACGCACACCGGGCAGCTGCCCTTGCGATACGGCGCAAGCATATCCTTGAGGCGGGCGGCCGCGGCGGCGCCTGCGCGGCTGGCCTCGCCGTTGATCGACAGGCGTATCGCCTTGGCGAACTGGCTGCGCGCCGCCGCGAGATCGTAAATCCTGTCGGCGATGATGCGCGTGAAGCTGACGTCGCCCTCCTCGCCCGCTGCGGCGCGGCGCACGGTCTTCACCTTGGCCTCGATCACCAGCAGGTTGTCCTCCTTGCACAAGTCCCGGTACTGATCGAACACTTCGCTGTAAATGGTCACTTCCTGGGCGGCGCTGCCGTCGCTCAGATTCAGGATCACCATGCGCCCGCTCTGCGTCCTCTGGATGCGCACCGATTCGACCACGCCGGCGATAAGCTGGCTTTTTTGCTGGTAGTCGCCGTTCGCGCCAGGCTGCAGGCTCTTGAGGCTGCTGCGCACGAAACGCTGCACCTCGGCGCGGTAGGCGCTGAAAGGGTGCCCGGAGAGATAAAACCCGAGACTGGTCTTTTCCTCCTTCAGCAGGCGCCCCTCGTCCCAGCGTTCGACGCCGATCAGCGCCGGGCGCTCGGCTCCGGCATCACCGCCATCGCCGAACAGATTGACCTGCAGCGCATTGCGCTCGCGCTGCTCGGCGGCCTCCAGAGCGATTCCAACCGATGCGAACAGGCTGGCACGGTCGGGGTTGATGCAGTCGAACGCCCCGGCGCGCACCAGCGCCTCGAGCACGCGGCGGTTGACGACACGCTTGTCGATGCGCTCGCAGAAGTCGAACAGGTCGCGAAACACACCGCCCTCCTCGCGCGCGCGCACGATGGCGCCGATCGCCGATTCGCCCGTGCCCTTTACCGCACCCAGGCCGTAGCGGATGCTTTGTTCGTCCACCGGCACGAAGCGGTAGGATCCATGATTGATGTCGGGCGGCAATATCTTCAGCCCGTTCGCCAGGGCGTCGACGTAGATCGCATGCACCTTGTCGGTATCGTCCATCACCGCGGAAAAGTTTGCCGCCATGAATTCCGCGGGAAAGCGCGCCTTCAGGTAGGCGGTCTGGCAGGCGACCAGCGCATAGGCCGCCGCATGCGATTTGTTGAAGCCGTAGCCGGCGAACTTCTCCATCAGGTCGAACAGTTCGCTCGCCTTCTTCTTGTCCACGCCGTTTTTTTCCGCGCCGGCGACGAAAATGTCGCGCTGCTGCGCCATCTCCTCCGGTTTCTTCTTGCCCATCGCGCGGCGCAGCAGGTCGGCCGCGCCCAGGCTGTAGCCGCCGATCACCTGCGCGATCTGCATCACCTGTTCCTGGTAGACCATGATGCCGTAGGTCGAGCCGAGGATCGGCTGCAGGCGCGCATCCAGGTATTCGACGCGCTGCCTGCCGTGCTTGCGCTCGATGAATTCCGGAATCAGGTCCATCGGGCCGGGACGGTACAGCGCCACCAGCGCGATGATGTCCTCGAAGCGATCGGGCCGGGCCTGCTTCAACAGATCGCGCATGCCGCGCGATTCGAACTGGAACACCGCGGTGGTATTGGCGCTGGCGAAAATCTTGTAGATGCCCGGATCGTCGAGCGGGATCGTCTCCAGCGAAAAATCCGGCCGCGGTTCGCCGTACTGGCGGCCGCGGATGTAGCGCATCGCCCAGTCGAGGATGGTGAGCGTGGTCAGGCCGAGAAAGTCGAATTTCACCAGTCCTACGGCTTCGACGTCCTTCATGTCGAACTGCGACACCACGCTCTCGGCGCCCTGCGCCGTATACAGCGGACAGAAATCGGTGAGCTTGCCCGGCGCGATCAGCACGCCGCCGGCGTGCATGCCGACGTTGCGCGTGAGGCCTTCGAGCTGCCCCGCGAGCGCCAGCAGCTCGCGCGTTTCCTCGTCGCTTTGTTCGCGTTCGGCAAGCCGCGGCTCCATCTCGCGCGCCATCGCCAGCGTGATCAGCTTGCCCGGCGCGAACGGAATCATCTTCGCCAGTTCGTCGGTGCGGCCGTAATTCCATTCCATCACGCGCCCGACGTCGCGCACCACTGCCTTCGCCGCCATGGTGCCGAAGGTGGCGATCTGCGACACCGACTGGGCGCCGTATTTGTTCTTCACATATTCGATGACCCGGTCGCGGCCGTCCTGGCAGAAGTCGATGTCGAAATCGGGCATCGACACCCGCTCCGGATTGAGAAAGCGCTCGAACAGCAGATCGTAGCGCAGCGGATCGAGGTCGGTGATGCCGAGCGAATACGCGACCAGCGAACCCGCGCCCGAGCCGCGCCCGGGGCCCACCGGCACCGCATTCGCCTTGGCCCAGTTGATGAAATCGGCGACGATCAGGAAGTAGCCGGAGAAACCCATCTGGGTGATGGTCCTGATTTCGAACTCCAGGCGCGCGCGGTACTCGGCCTCGTGCCGGGCACGTTCTTGTTCGCCGGGGTAGAGCTTGGCCAGGCGCGTTGCCAGGCCCTGCGCCGCCTGCTGCGCCAGATAGTCCTCCAGACTGACTCCGGCCGGAGTCGGAAACAGCGGCAGCTTGCTCTTGCCCAGTTCCAGCGTGAGATTGCAGCGGCGCGCAATTTCCACGCTGTTGGCGAGCGCCTCGGGCAGGTCGGCGAACAGCTCCGCCATTTCCGCCTGCGATTTGAAGTAGCTCTCCCGCGTGAATACGCGCGGCCGGCGCTGGTCGGCGAGCACGTAACCCTCGGCGATGCACACGCGCGCCTCGTGCGCGAGGAACTCCTCGGGCTTGAGAAACTGCACCGGATGGGTCGCAACCACCGGCAAACCGAGCCGGCCCGCGAGTGCAAGCGCGCGCGCAATGTAGTTCTCATTGCCTGCGGCGCCGGCGCGCTGCAATTCGATATAAAAGCGCTGCGGGAACAGCTGCGCCCATTCCCCGGCGAGGCGCTCGGCCTGCGCGACGTTATCCTGCGCCAGCGCGCCGCCTATGTCCCCGGCCTGGGCGCCGGAGAGCGCGAGCAGGCCGTCCACGGCGGCGGCGCTGAGCCACTCTTTCCTGATCTCGGCACGGCCGCGCGCCTGGTTCTCCAGCCAGGCGCGGGTGAGCAGTTCCGACAGCTGCAAAAAACCCTTGCGATTGCGCACCAGGAGCAGCAGGCGCGAGGGTTTGTCGCGCTCGGCCTCGTTGCTGAGCCAGGCGTCGCAGCCGATCACGGGTTTCACCCCGGCCGCGCGCGCCTCCTTGTAGAACTTCACCATGCCAAACAGATTGGCCAGGTCGGTGATCGCAAGCGCGGGCATGCCGTCCGCCGCCGCCCGCGCCACCGCCTCGTCGATGCGCACGATGCCGTCGGTGACGGTGAACTCGCTGTGCAGGCGTAAATGGACGAAAGCGGGAGTCATAGGATGGGTGAAACGCAGACCTTGAAATTTTACCACCCGCACACAGCTGCGCATGGGCTTCGCGCCAAAGCGATGCGGCCGAGTATAATTGCGGCCCCGCTGCGCCGTCGCGCCAGCGTGAACCTGCCATGAACGTACTCAATATCGCCGCCTACCGCTTCGTCGCCCTCGACGATCTGCCGCAATTGCGCGCACGGCTCAAGACGCGCGCGGCGGAGCTGCGCCTCAAGGGCACCGTTCTCATCGCCGCAGAGGGCATCAACCTGTTCCTTGCGGGCGCTGCCGCGGGCGTCGGCGCCTTTATGCAGACGCTGCGCGCGGACGCGCGTTTCGCCCCGATCGAAGTCAAGCGCAGCTGGTCGGCCAGGCAGCCTTTCCGCCGATTGCTGGTGAAATCAAAACGGGAAATCGTCAGCATGCGGCGTCCTGAAATCGACCCGGCCGAGGCGAGCGCGCCGCGGCTCGCGCCGCAGGAACTCAAGCGCTGGCTGGACGAAGGGCGAGAGATCGTGCTGCTCGATACGCGCAACCAGTTCGAAGTGGACCTGGGCTCGTTCGAGCACACGGTCTCGCTCGGGCTGAAGTCGTTCAGCGAGTTTCCGCAAGCGACGCCGGCGCTGCCCGAAGAACTAAAGGACCGGCCTGTCGTCACCTTCTGCACCGGCGGCATACGCTGCGAAAAGGCTGCGCCCTGGCTGATCAGCCAGGGTTTTCGCAACGTGTATCAGCTCGATGGCGGCATACTCAATTATTTCGAGCAATGCGGCGGCGCGCATTTCCGCGGCGACTGCTTCGTCTTCGATGAGCGCGTGGCGCTCGACGCCGGCCTGCGCCAGACGGGCGGCGCAAGCAGCCACGGCGCATGAGTCAGACTGAGTCCTCGCGCAAAACCCTCGCCTTCGCCGCGCTGCTCCTCGGTGCCGCCGCCATTGCATTTGCGCCGATTTTCGTGCGCCTCGCGGACACCGGGCCGACCGCCAGCGCGTTCTGGCGCGTCGCGCTGGCGCTCGTGCCCTTGTGGATTTGGGCCGGCGTGTCGCGGCGCGCCGATGCCGCCCGCACCCTGCCGTGGAAACCGCTGGTCATCGCCGGGCTGTGCTTCGCCGGCGACCTCGGCGCCTGGCATGTGTCCATCATGTACACCACGGTTGCCAATTCGACGCTGGAGGCGAACTTCGCACCGATATTCGTGACTCTGGGCGCGTGGCTCCTGTTCCGCCAGCGCGTTTCGCGCCTGTTCCTGATCGCTTTGAGTGTGACGCTGGGCGGCGCGGCCTTGCTCATCGGCCCCAACTTCGCGCTTGGCGGCCGCGCCTTCGCCGGCGATGCGCTCGGCGTGCTGACCGCAGTGTTCTATGCCGGATACATGCTCGCGATCAAATCGGCCAGCGCGCGCACTACGACTGCGAGGCTCATGGCAGTCACCACGACGGTAGCGGCCCTCGCCCTGCTGCCCTACGCCCTCGCCACCGCCGAGGTGTTCCTGCCGCAGTCGGCGGGCGGCTGGCTGGTTCTCGTCGGCCTCGCCCTCGTTCCGCAAATCGCGGGCCAGAGCCTGATCGCGTTCGGCTTCGCGCATCTGCCCGCGTCCTTCTCCTCGGTGAGTCTGCTGCTGCAGCCGGTGCTCGCCACCATCTATGCCTGGGCGCTGCTGGGCGAAACCGTCGGGCCGGTGCAGCTGCTGGGCGGGCTGGTGGTGCTCGCGGGCATCTATCTGGCCAGACGCGGCAGCTAGCGCAGGAATTCCCGCGCGCGACTACATGAAGAACATGGCGCCGCGGTAATCGGTGAAGTAGCGCGGCGCGTGGCGTTCGATGCGCACTTCTTTCGCCCTCGAATCCTCCGCGGAAGCAGGCGCGGCACTGTGCTGCGCCAGCGCCACCACAGTCACCGCAGGCGCAGGACGCGGTTCATGGTGGTGTCGCGCGGCAGCGGCCTGCAATTGCACCGGCTGTGGCTGTGCTACCGGCTGCGCGGCAGCTAGCCGGCGCGCCAGCGCGCGCAGTTCCCCCGGCTCCTGCGCCTCGCGCACCGGCACCGGTTGCGGCTCCAGCGTGGCCACCACCTGCGGCGCGGCCGGCGGCGCCAGCGCCAGCAGCAGCGCCGGTTCGCGATCGGGCTCGCTCGGCGCCGCCACAGCAATGGGCTGCGGTTCCAGCGTCGCCAGCGCCAACTCCGTCGCCGCGGAAACCGGCGAGGCGGCGGGCAATTCGGC
>JAKAIH010000161.1 GCA_021825225.1 Pseudomonadota bacterium | reverse complement strand
GGTCAGGTGGGCATTGGTCTGGGCATTGCCCAGGTCGTTGACGGCGACGATCTGGATATCGTGCTTCTTCCCGCCTTCGTACAAAGCGCGCACGATGTTGCGTCCGATGCGGCCATAGCCGTTGATAGCGACTTTGATAGTCATGTCTTGCTCCTAGCGAAAGATTGCTGCTACAGGTTCACGCGGATAGATGCAGATTTATACACGCTTGGCGGCAGACTCGACTTGAGAAAGATCAAGCTGCGGGCTGCCCTCGCTCAAATCACGCTTTTCACCGCAGCCACCACCTTGTCCACGGTAAAGCCGAAGTACTTGAACAACTCCGGACCCGGGGCGGACTCGCCGTAGCGGTCGATGCCGATCACCGCGCCTTCGAGGCCCACGTACTTGCGCCAGTAGTCGGACACCCCCGCTTCGACCGCGACGCGCGGCACGCCGCGCGGCAGCACGATTTCGCGGTAGGCGGCGTCCTGGCGGTCGAACACGCTGGTCGAGGGCATGGACACCACGCGCACGCGCACGCCTTCCGCAGCGAGCTTGGCCTGCGTTTCCATGGCGAGCTGCACTTCCGAGCCGGTCGCGAGCAGCAGCGCCTGCGGCGCGCCCGCGCAATCGGCAAGCACATATGCGCCGCGCGCTATGCCCGCACGCGCCGCGTCGCCGCGCTTCTGGAACTGCAGATTCTGGCGCGAGAATACGAGCGCGCTCGGGCCATCCCGGCGTTCCACCGCGCTGATCCAGGCCTGCGCCGATTCCACCGTGTCGCAGGGCCGCCACACGTCCAGGTGCGGGATCAGGCGCAGGCTGGAGACGTGCTCCACCGACTGGTGCGTGGGACCGTCTTCGCCCAGGCCGATCGAGTCGTGGGTAAACACGAAAATATTGCGCAGCTGCATCAGCGCCGCCATGCGCAGCGCATTGCGCGCGTAATCGGAGAACGTGAGGAAGGTGCCGGAAAACGGCATGAGCCCGCCGTGCAGCGCCATGCCGTTCGCGATCGCCGCCATGCCGAATTCGCGCACGCCGTAGGACAGATAGTTGCCGCCGCCCGTCGCGCCCACCACCTTCGCCCCCGACCAATTGGTGAGATTGGATCCGGTCAGGTCGGCCGAGCCGCCGACGAACTCAGGCAAAGCCGGGGCCAGGCCTTCGATCGCATTCTGCGAGGCCTTGCGCGTGGCGATGGTCTCGGCCTTGGCCTCGATTTTCGCGAGCAGCGCGTCGCAATGCGCCTTCCAGCCGGCCGGCAATTCGCCCGCCATGCGGCGCAGGAATTCGCGCGCGATTTCCGGATGCTGTTTCGCGTAAGCGGCAAAACGCTGGTTCCATTCGCCCTCGAGCGCGGCGCCGCGCGCGCGCGCATCCCAGCCCTCGTAGACACTCTGCGGAATTTCGAACGGCGGGTGATTCCAGCCGATCGCCGCGCGCGTGGCCGCGACTTCCTTCTCGCCCAGCGCCGCGCCGTGCGAGTCGTGCGAACCGGCCTTGTTGGGGGAACCCTTGCCGATGATGGTCTTGCAGCAGATCAGGCTGGGCCGGTCGGTCACGGCCTTGGCCGCGGCAATCGCGCGGTCCACCGCGTCGACGTCGTGGCCGTCCACCGCCCGGATCACGTGCCAGCCGTAGGCCTCGAAGCGCATCGGCGTGTCGTCGGTGAACCAGCCCTGCACCTTGCCGTCGATGGAAATGCCGTTGTCGTCGTAGAGCGCGATCAGCTTGCCCAGTTTGAGCGTGCCGGCGAGCGAGCAGGCTTCGTGCGAAATGCCTTCCATCAGGCAGCCGTCGCCGAGGAAGACGTAGGTGTGATGGTCGACGATCGCGAGCCCCGGCCGGTTGAATTCGGCGGCGAGCAGCCGTTCCGCGAGCGCCATGCCGACCGCGTTGGCGACGCCCTGGCCCAGCGGCCCGGTGGTGGTTTCCACGCCCGGGGTCACGCCCACTTCCGGATGGCCCGGGGTCTTCGAATGAAGCTGGCGGAAACGCCGCAATTCCTCCAGCGGCAGCGCGTAGCCGGTGAGGTGCAGCAGCGAATACAGCAGCATCGAGCCGTGGCCGTTGGACAGCACGAAGCGGTCGCGGTCGGCCCATTTCGGGTTGGCCGGATTGTGGCGCAGATGGCGGTTCCACAGGGCGACGGCGATTTCCGCCATGCCCATGGGCATGCCCGGATGGCCGGAGTTGGCGGCCTGCACCGCATCCATGGACAGGGCGCGGATGGCGTTGGCGAGTTCGGCGGGGGAAGTTTTCATGGTTGGGGGGATTAGGCGAAGGGGGGATTATCGTCGAAGCGCCGCAATTTTTCCAATGCGGGCGCCAAAAACTGCGGTGCGCAGGAAACCTGCCGCAGCCTAGCTGCGGCGCTTGCGGTCCATCAGCTGCAGGATCATGGGCGTGAAGATCAGCTGCATCGCCAGCTCCATCTTTCCGCCGGGCACCACGATGATGTTGGGCCGCGACATGAACGAGTCGTGCAGCATGGTGATCAGGTAGGGCAGGTCTATGCCCCTGGGGTTGGCGAAGCGGATCACCAGGAAGCTCTCGTCGGCGCTGGGGATGTCGCGCGCGATGAACGGGTTGGAGGTGTCGACCGTGGGCACGCGCTGGAAATTGATGTGCGTCTGCGAGAATTGCGGCACGATGTAATTCACGTAATCGGGCATGCGCCGCAGGATGGTATCGACCACCGCCTCGGTGGAATAGCCGCGCGTGGCCTTGTCGCGGTGCAGCTTCTGGATCCACTCGAGGTTGATGATGGGCACCACGCCGACCAGCAGATCGGCGTGGCGCGCGATGTTGACCTTGTCGGTGACCACGGCGCCGTGCAGTCCCTCGTAGAACAGCAGATCGGTGCCCTGCGGCACCTCTTCCCAGGGCGTGAACGTGCCCGGCTCCTGCTTGAACGGCGCGGCTTCGGCTTCGTTGTGCAGGTATTTGCGATTGCGCCCGCCGCCGCTTGCGCCGTAGCTTGCGAACAGCGCCTCCAGTTCTTCGAACAGATTGGCTTCCGGACCGAAATGGCTGAAATGATTGTTGCCGCTTTGCGCCGCGCCGGCCATCGCCTCTTTCATCGCCTTGCGGTCGTAGCGGTGGAAGGCGTCGCCCTCGATGATCGCGGCGTTGAGCTTCTCGCGCCGGAAAATATGCTGGAAGGTGCGCGTCACCGAGGTGGTGCCGGCGCCGGAGGAGCCGGTGATCGCGATGACCGGGTGCTTCACTGACATGCTGCTTGCTCCCTGGAATTCAAATCGGCAGGCGCCCGCTATTGCACGAACAGCGAGCGCTTGTTGAACAGCGGCGAAGTATAGGGCTGATCCGCGCCCTGGTCGTGCTCGGCATGATAGCGCGCAATGCGCTCCACCTCCTCCCTGGAGCCCAGGACCACCGGCACGCGCTGGTGCAGGCCCTCGGGGGCGACATCGAGCATGCGCGCGCGCCCGGTCGAGGCCGCGCCCCCCGCCTGCTCCACCAGCCAGGCCATCGGATTCGCCTCGTACAGCAGGCGCAGGCGCCCCGCCTTCGCCGGGTCCTTGCTGTCCTTCGGGTACATGAACAGCCCGCCGCGCATCAGGATGCGGTGCACCTCGGCGACGAAGGAGGCGATCCAGCGCATGTTGAAGTCCTTCCCGCGCGGCCCGCTCCTGCCGGCGAGACATTCCGAAATGTAGCGCCTCACCGGCGGCTCCCAGAAGCGCTCGTTGGAGGCGTTGATGGCGAACTCGCTCGTCTCTCCCGGAATGCGCAGGTCCGGGTGAGTGAGAATGAATTCGCCGATTTCCCGGTCGAGCGTGAAGCCGTGCACCCCATGGCCCAGCGTGAGCACCAGCATGGCGGTCGGGCCGTAGATGGCATAGCCGGCGCAGACCTGCTGCGCGCCCGGCTGCAGGAAATCCTGCGCCGTGGGCACACTCACGCCCTCGGCGCAACGCAGCACCGAAAAGATCGAGCCTACGGCGACGTTGACATCGATATTGCTCGATCCGTCCAGCGGGTCGAACGCAAGCAGGTAGCGGCCGCGCGGATGCTGCGCCGGAATCTGGTACACGGCTTCGAGTTCTTCGGAGGCCATGGCGGCGAGATGACCGCCCCATTCGTTGGTGCGCAGGAAAATGTCGTTCGCCATCACGTCGAGCTTCATCTGGCGTTCGCCCTGGACGTTTTCCCCTGCGGCGGCCCCGTGCACGCCTGCGAGCGCGCCCCTGCCGAGGAGACAGGCGATGCGCTTGCAGGCGAGCTGGATGTCGTTCAGCAGCGCGGTGAATCCGCCCGTGGCACGGCTGAATTTGCGCTGCTCGCCGATGATGAATTCGGTGAGCGTACTCTCGAGCGGCATGTCCCCTCCCCTGATCCTGTTGTTATGCTGCGGCCGGCCGCGCTGCGGCGTGCAGTTGCTGCAGCCGCGCCAGCGTCAGCTGCGGCCCGCCGGCCAGCCAGGCGTCGCCGCCTTGCAGCGGCATTGCGGCATCGCCCAGGCTGCGCAGCAGCAGATCCGCGCCGCTGAAGTCCTGCCCCGCGCTCCAGACGGCGGGCGTGACCACGGTGTACAGCCCGGCGGCCTTGGCCGAGCGCAGGCCGTTGACCGAGTCTTCGAAAGCGACGCAGTCTGCGGCAGGCAGGCGCAGCATACCGAGCGCCCGCGCGTAGATGTCCGGCGCGGGCTTCTTGTTCGCTACCACGTCGCCGCAGGCCAGGGCCTCGAACCAGTTCCAGGCGCCGGCGCCGAACTGCGCCCCGATGAGCGCCGAGATATTGGCCGAAGTCGTGGTGGAAGCGATCGCGAGGCGCACGCCGGCAGCGCGCGCCTCCCCGATCAGGCGCGCCACGCCCGGGCGCAGCGGCGCGCGCCCGTCGGCGATCAGTTCGCCGTAGATGCGCGTCTTGCTGCCGTGGATCAGTTGCACCATGGCCTTGAGCCGCGCCTTCTCCGCCGGCTCCAGCCGCAGCGACTCGATATAGACCCCGATGCGCTCCTTGCCGCCGGAAGTGCGCAGCAGCTCGGCGTATTCGCCGCGGCTCCAGTCCCAATGCAGGTCGTGCTCGAGGAACGCGGCGTTGAAGGACTGGCGGTGGGTTTCCTCGGTGTCGGCGATGGTGCCGTCGACGTCGAAAATCAGTGCCTTGATGCTCATGCGGCCGCCTCCTTTCCGGTATCGCGGGTGCGCCCACCGCGCTCTCGGCGGCTGGCGGCAATCGCGGCCGGTCGCATCCCCATTGCATGGGGCCCCTGCTTCCTGCTCATGCCGCCCCTCCCGCGCCGGCGCCGTGAAACAGCCTGCTCGCGCGTATGTCGGCGGCGTCTATGGTCATCAGCTGGTCGCGCGAAACGGCGGCGGCGCCGGTGCCGAACAGGCGTTTTGCCTGGCGCAGCCGCGCGCGGTCGAGCGCATTGCGGATCGAGCGGGCGTTGGCGAAGTGGGGGCGGGCGCAACGCAGCACGATGTACTCGCGCAGCGCAGCGCATGCGGTGTCGCTGAGGCGGTAGTGCATGCGCTCGAGCATCAGCTGCGCGATGGCGAACAGCTCCTGCGGCGTGTAGTCGGGAAAATCGATGTGATGCGCGATGCGCGAGGACATGCCCGGATTGCTGCGGAAGAACGTGTCCATGCGGTCCTTGTATCCGGCCAGGATCACCACCAGGTCGTCGCGGTTGTTCTCCATCGCCTGCAGCAGGATCTCGATCGATTCCTGCCCGTAGTCGCGCTCGTTCTCCGGCTTGTACAGGTAGTAGGCTTCGTCGATGAACAGCACGCCGCCCATCGCTTTCTTGATCACTTCCCGCGTCTTGGGCGCGGTGTGCCCGATGTACTGGCCGACCAGGTCGTCGCGCGTCACCGACACCAGGTGGCCTTTGCGCACGTAACCGAGGCGGTGCAGGATCTCGGCCATGCGCGAGGCCACCGTGGTCTTGCCGGTGCCCGGATTGCCGGTGAACGACATGTGCAGCGAGGGCGGCTGCTCGCCGCCGATCCCGAGCTGGGCGCGCGCGCGCTCCACCACCAGCAGCGCGGCGATTTCCTGGATGCGCGTTTTCACCGGCGCGAGGCCCACCAGCTCCCGGTCGAGCGCCTCGATGACTTCGAGCGCGTGCGAGTCGCGCAGCAGCGCCGCGAGGTCGAGGCTCTCCTCCGGCGTCGCTGCCGCGCTCAGGGCCTGGCTGCTCATGGCCGATGCCGCGCCTAGTAGCGCTCGCCTTCGGGCCGCTGCGCGGCGTAGCTGGTGACGGTGTAGCTCATGCTGCGCCCCGCGCCCTCCGTGCGCACCAGGCCGAAGCCGGGCTCGTGCGGCGGCCGGTTGACGATGAAGGACATGCGCGGGGTTTCCCAGCCGCGCGAGCTGTCGAATCCGGTCACGCGTACATAGTGATTCGGAAACGTCTTGCGGCAATGGTTGATTTCCATCAGGATGCCGGCCGGGTCCTTCAGATCGAACATCGGCATGCCGAACATTTCCCAGTAGGTGTTGCGCGGGTGCGGGTCGTCGGTGTATTCGATGTTGAGCGCGTAACCCTGCTTCAGCGCGTAAGCGATCT
>JAKAIH010000160.1 GCA_021825225.1 Pseudomonadota bacterium | reverse complement strand
TCGCGATCAATCCGAGCTTGTACTCGAAAATGCCGTTCGACGCGCTGAAGGATTTCGCGCCCGTCGGGCTGGTGTCGGCGCAGCCGATGGTGCTGGTCGTCGCCGCCGATTCGCGCTATCTGAGCCTCGCCGACGTCGTTGCGGCGGCCAGGGTCAAGCCCGATGCGCTGGCCATGGCCTCTGCCGGCAGCGGCACCGTCGGCCATCTCGCGGGCGAGTTGTTTGCGCGCAAGGCCGGAGTGAAATTCCTGCACGTCCCCTACAAGGGCGCGTCGCCGGCCGTCACCGATCTGCTCGGCCACCAGGTGGATATCATGTTCGCGAACACCCAGTCGGTGATGACACTGATAAAGGCGGGCAAGCTGCGCGCGCTGGCCGTGTCTTCCGCGCAGCGCATCAAACCGCTCCCGGCCGTACCCACCATCGCCGAATCGGGCTACAAGGACTTCGAGGCGGTCACCTGGAGCGGCATCGTCGCGCCTGCGGGCATGCCCGCCGAGATCGTCGCGAAGCTCAATGCCGAGATCGCGAAGACCCTGGCGCTAGCCGATTTTCTCGAACGGCTCAGCGCCGAAGGCAGCCAGCCTCTGGGCGGCTCGCCGCAGCAGTTCGCCGAGTTCATGCGCGCCGAGCACGCCAAATGGGGCGTCGCGGTGCGCGCCTCGGGCGCCAAAGTGGACTGAGGCCATGAGCTGGACTGCACCCGCGCCGGTCGTCGAAACGCGGATTTTCAGCGCGCTGCCGGCCGAGTTCCGGCGCGCGCGGGTAAGCGCATGGTCCGAGGCGAACAAGGGCGGCGCCGCGGTCGACAGCTTTCTCGAGGGTCCCTGTTTCGACGCCGGCGGCAACCTGTATTGCACCGACATTCCCAACGGCCGCATTTTCCGCGTCAATCCCGCCGGGGAATGGACGCTGGTGGCCGAATACGACGGCGAGCCCAACGGGCTAAAGGTGCGCCGCGACGGCTCGCTGCTGGTGACCGACTATCGCCGCGGACTGCTCGCGATCGACCCGGCGAACGGCAGCGTGACGCCGGTGCTCGCCCGCCGCCACAGCGAAAGCTTTCGCGGCCTGAACGATCTCGCGCTCGCCGCCAACGGCGACGTCTATTTCACCGACCAGGGCCAGACCGGCCTGCACGACCCGAGCGGGCGCGTCTACCGCCTGCGCGCAAGCGGCCGGCTCGACCTGCTGCTTGCGAACGTTCCCAGCCCCAATGGTCTCGTTCTGGATACGGCCGAGTGCGTGCTGTTCGTCGCGGCGACGCGCGGCAACGAAGTCTGGCGCGTGCCGCTGCAGCCAGACGGCGGCGTATCCAAGGTGGGGCGCTTCGCGTCGCTCTATGGCGTGAGCGGTCCGGACGGTCTGGCGATGACCGCAGACGACAGCCTGTGCGTGGCCCACGCCTCGCTCGGTGCGGTGTTCGTGTTCGCGGCATCGGGCGAGCCGCGTTGGCGCATCGCCTCCTGCGCGGGCCAAGCCACGACCAATGTGGCGTTCGGCGGCGAGGGGCACAGCACGCTCTATATCACCGAATCGGCTACGGGTTCCATCCTCAGCGCGGTTCTGCCGGTGGCGGGAAAGCCGCTGCCGCTGGTTTGATCTTCTTTATCGAGCCGGAACAGGGTTTGAACATCGCTGCCGCCGCCCCCATGTAAAATGGGCTCATGGCGGAATCGATGACCCTGCTCCTGCTGGCCGCGCTCGTCTGGCTCTGGTTCGACAGCATGCGCGCACGCGAGCGCGCGCTGGCGCTGGGCAAGCGCGCCTGCGAGCGCGACGGGCTGATGTTCCTCGACGAAACGGTGGCGTGCATTGCACTCGGCTTCGCGCGCAACGCCGACGGGCGCATGGCGCTGCGCCGCACCTACGGCTTCGAATTCAGCGACACCGGAAACAACCGCCGCAGCGGCAGCATCGTCATGCTCGGCGGCGAGGTGGAGTCGCTCTATACCGAACCGTTCCTGATCCAATGAACAAATGGGTCGAAGGAACGGTGGTGGCGCAGAAGCACTGGGCCGGGCTGCTGTATTCGCTGCAGCTCGAAGCCAAATTGCCGCCCTTCAAGGCCGGCCAGTTCACCAAGCTCGCGCTTGCGGTCGACGGCGAAATGGTAGGGCGCCCTTACTCCTTCGTCAACGCGCCGGCGGCGCGGCCGCACGAGTTCTACTACGTGGTGCTGCCCGAGCATCCGCTGACGCCGCGACTGTGCAAGCTCGAAGCCGGCGATGCGATCTATCTGGCGCCGCAGCCTGCCGGTTTTCTCACGCTGGATGAAGTGCCGCCGGGAGAGCATTTGTGGCTGCTCGCCACCGGCACTGCGCTCGGGCCGTTTCTGTCGATCCTCGGCAGCGAGGCGCCGTGGCGGCGTTTTCGCCGCGTGCTGCTGGTGCACGCGGTGCGCCGCGCCGAGGAGCTCGCCTATCAGGAGAGAATCGGGGCCTTGCTGGCGCAGCATGCCGGTCAATTCGTGTTCGTGCCCGTCGTCAGCCGTGAACACAGCGCATTCGCTCTTGCCGGGCGCATCCCCAAGGCGATCGAAGACGGGCGGCTGGAAGCCAAGGCCGGCCTCGAACTGGACGCGCGCGTCTCGCGCGTGATGGTCTGCGGCAATCCGGAAATGGTCGCCGATACCGTGCACGCGCTCGAGGGGCGCGGGCTGAAGAAGCACCGCCGGCGCGACCCGGGGCAGATCAGCGTGGAAAATTACTGGTAGGCGCGCGATGAGTCGCGACATCCTGCATTTCTCGCATGCCAACGGCTTTCCCGCGGCCTGCTACCGCAAGTTCTTCGATTGCCTGGCGTCCGATTTCCGCATCGGCAGCATCAACTGCATCGGCCACGACCCGGCCTATCCGGTTACCGATGGCTGGCCGCATCTGGTGGCGCAGCTGATCGACCACCTCACCAGCCATTACCGCGCGCCGGTAGTAGGCGTGGGGCACTCGCTGGGCGGCTACCTCACTTTCATGGCCGCGGTGCAGCGCCCTGAGCTGTTCAAATGCATCATCCTGCTCGACGCGCCCATCATCGGCTATTTCAAGGGCACCGCGCTCGGCATGCTGAAGCGCCTGGGCCTGGCCGATCGCATCACCCCGGCCCATGCCACGCGCGAGCGGCGGCGCGACTGGCCCTCGGTCGAGGACATGATTGCGCATTTCCGGCGCAAGAAAATCTTCCGCCATTTCGACCCCGAATGCCTCGCCGACTACGCCGCGCTGGGCAGCGTGCGCGAAGGCGGGCGCGTGCGCCTGCTGTTCGATCCGGAGATCGAGTACCGCATTTACCGCAGCGTGCCGCACGACCTGGTGTATTACCGCAATCGTCTGAAGCTGCCGGCCGGCTTCATCGGCGGGCGCCACTCGGATGTGCTGCGCCAGGTCGGGCTGGCGCACACGCGCCGCAGTTTCCGCCTGAGGCGCATCGAAGGGGGGCACCTGTTCCCGTTCGAGCGCCCGCAGGCCGCGGCGGAGGCGGTGCGCCAGCTTGCGGCCGAGTTGCTCGGCGGCTGAAGCGCATCCCAGAAAACGACAAGGGCGGCTCCAGGCCGCCCTTGTCGTCTGAGACAGTCGACGCTTTACTTCAGGTGCTTGCTGACCAGCTTGGTCATCTCGAACATCGACACCTGCTTCTTGCCGCCGAACACTTCTTTCAGCTTGTCGTCGGCATTGATCATGCGTTTGTTCTTGCTGTCCTGCAGCTTGTTCTTCTTGATGTAGGCCCAGATCTTCTTGGTCACTTCGGTGCGGGGCATCGCGCCTGCGCCGATCACCGCGCCGAGCGAAGCGCTCGGGGTCATCGGTTTCATGAATGCCGCATTTGGCTTGCGCTTGACTTTTGCCTTTACTGGTTTCTTGCTCGCGGTCTTCTTGCTCGCGGTTTTCTTGCTTGCTGCCTTCTTCTTCGTGGCCATGAGTTTCCTCTCCTAAGGTGATTGACGGCGACTACGCTTGCTCTTGTACGGAACACGCAGCGGCAGAATGAATGAGAGTGTGGATTTTGTCAATCGGTATCGTGCGTGATTTCGCAGGGGCGGCGCTTGCTTTTCGTGGTGCGTTCGCCCCCCGTCTTTTATAATCCGGCCTGTTCCGTAGCCGGCCCCCGTGTCGCGCCCGCAACCTTGCGGTGGCACACGGCCCCTCTTCAATGGAAAATGCCAAGAAGAACGTCGCACTGCTCGCCGCCTGCCAGGCGATGCTGTTCACCAACAACGTCACCCTGATTTCGCTGGCGGCGCTGGCCGGGTTCTCGCTGGCCGACAACAAGATGCTGTCCACGCTGCCCGCCACCGCCTACGTCGTCGGCGCGGCGCTGACCACGCTGCCGGCGTCGTTTTTCATGCGGCGTTTCGGCCGCCAGACGGGATTCCGCGTCGGTACGTTCATGGGCATCGTCGGCGCCGCGATCTGCTGCCTCGCCCTGTGGCTGCACAGCTTCTGGCTGCTGTGCGCGGGTGTGCTGGTGCTCGGGGTCTACAACGCTTTCGGCCAGTATTACCGCTTCGCCGCCGCGGATGCGGCCAGCCACGAGTTCAAGGCCAAGGCGATTTCGCTGGTGCTGACTGGCGGCCTGGTCGGCGGCATTATCGGGCCGGAGATGAGCAAGCACACCCGCGACCTGTTCGCCGTGCCCTTCCTCGGCGCCTACGCCTCGCTCATCGTGTTCTGCCTGATCACGCTGGTGCTGCTCGCCTACATCCGCATTCCGGCGCCGAGCGTGGCCGAGCGCCACGAGCCGGTGCGGCCGCTGCGCCAGATCATGGCGCAGCCCGCCTTCATCGTCGCGGTGACCGGCTCGGCGCTGGGCTACGGCGTGATGAACCTGCTGATGACGGCGACGCCGCTGGCGATGGGGCTGTGCGGCCACCCCTATAGCTCGGCTGCGCTGGTGATCCAGTGGCATGTGATCGGCATGTTCGCGCCTTCGTTCGTCACCGGCTCGCTGATCAAACGCTTCGGCGTGCTCAGGATCATGTCTGCGGGCGTGGTCTTGGAGACGCTGTGCGTGGCTGTCGCCCTGTCCGGGGTACTGCTCGCCAATTTCTGGTGGGCGCTGCTGCTGCTCGGAATAGGGTGGAACTTCCTCTATGTCGGCGGCACCACCCTGCTCACCGACTGCTACCGCGTGTCGGAAAAAGCCAAGGCCCAGGGCACGCACGATTTTCTGGTGTTCCTGACCACTGCAAGCTCTTCGTTCTCCTCCGGCCTGCTGATGAACCGCAACGGCTGGGAAATGCTCAACTATGCTGCTTTGCCGGTGCTCGCCGTGATCGGCGCGGCGCTCGCCTGGCTCACGCTGCAGCGGCGCGCCGCCGTTGCGGTCTAAGCGGGGAAGCGGCCATTTCGTGAAAGGGTAGCCATGCCAGTCGATCCGCAGATGCAGGCCGTGATAGAGCGCGCAGCCAAATCCGGCTTGCCGCCGTATTGCAACGTGAGCGCAGCCGAGGCGCGCCGCCTGTACAAAGAGACGCGCGCGGCGCTCGCGCCGGGCGCGCCCGCAGTGGCCGAAGTGCGCGACCTGGCCGGGAGCGGACCAGCGGGGCCGATTGCGCTGCGGCTGTATCGCGCTGCGGGCACCGAGACGGACGCGGCGCTGCCGGTGCTGGTGTATTTTCACGGCGGGGGCTGGACCATCGGCGACCTGGATACCCACGACATCGTCTGCCGCACGCTCGCCAACAAGGCGCGCTGTGCCGTCGTCGCCGTGGATTACCGCATGGGGCCGGAGCACAAATTTCCTGCCGCGGTGGAGGATTGCGCCGCCGCCACGCGCTGGGTGGCCGCACAGGGGGCCGCGCTGGGCATCGACCCGGCGCGCATCGCCGTGGGCGGGGACAGCGCCGGCGGCAATCTCGCGGCGGTGGTGGCGCTCATGCTGCGCGACGCCGGCGGGCCGCCGCTCGCGTTCCAGGCGCTGGTATATCCCGCCACCGACCAGCGCATGGATACGGCCTCGCATGCGAGCTTCGCCGAAGGCTATCTGCTTACGCGCAAGAACATGCTCTGGTTCCGCGGCAACTATCTCGCGCCCGGCGACTACGACGACTGGCGCGCGTCGCCCTTGCGCGCGGGCGATTTGGCGCGCCTGCCGCCGGCGCACATCATCACCGCCGGTTACGATCCGTTGCGCGACGAAGGACGCGCCTATTCCGACCGGCTGGTTGCCGCCGGCGTGCCGGTGCTGTACGAATGCTTCGAGGGCATGGCGCACGGCTTTCTCACCATGGGCGGCGCGGTCGCCGCCGCCAATCACGCCCTGTACCGCCTGGGGCAGAGCCTGGCGCAGGCGTTCAAGCCGCAGCATGCCTGAAGCGCGCGACTGCGTTCCGGCGTTCTGATGCGCGCGCTGCATCGCGCCTTCGATTACCTGGGGCAGCACGCCACGCTGTTTCTCGCCGGCGGCGTGCTGCTCGGCCTGCTCGTGCCGCCGCTCGCCGCGTTCGCGCACCCGCTGCTGATCCCCGGCCTGCTGATCCCGCTGGTGATCGCGCTGCTGCGGCTGGACTGGAGCGCGCTCGCCGCCTACGCGCGCCGCCCCGGCCTGGTGGCGCTGATCACCGCGGGCTTGC